>NZ_KV833358.1:0-4431 GCF_001837635.1 Neisseria sp. HMSC070H10 | reverse complement strand
AGCCGAGTATCTGGCCAAACAATACGACGACGGCAAGACCGCCATCGACCCGACAACGGGGAAATTCAATCCCAACCTTCTGCCCGAGCACATTAAGGAAGAGATCAAAGCGCAGACCGGGGCGATTGCTTCGGTGGTGGGTGCGGCGGGCGGCAGTCTGAACGGCAGCGGCAGCACCAACGGCAACAGCAATGCCCTGTTCAATGCACAGGTAGGGGGTGTGCTTGGACAGAATGCGGTGGAGAATAATCTGCTTAACAACGAAGACAGAAAAAAATACGATCTTTTAACAGAGAAAATTCTCAACCATACAGCAAGTAATGAGGAAAAGGCCGAATTTGAGCGGCTGGCTGCTAAAGACCAAGTAAGCAATGAGTTATATAGAAAATATTATTCAGACCTTCATCGAAAAGATGGAAAAAAAGACCTGACAACCCAAGAAGCAGCTAGTTTGCGATCCTATCTAGACATCATCTATGATGATCAGAAAATTCTTGATAGAAAAATTAAGAATGATCTCTATCAAGGTAAAGAAATCTTGAGAAATGGAGAACCTTATTATCCGTTTTGGCTAGCCAAAAGAGATAGAAAAGTCAGAGAACATTGGAATAACTCTTGGAAAGAAATCCAGGATGCCCGAGGAAAGTATAAAACCGGTTTGGCTGCTGTTAAGCATTTCTTTTTATCGGAAGGTCGTCCGATAGGGAAATACGAGAAAGCTTGGAATATCCTTGAAAGGGATAAAGCTTATGCCGATAGTTTTGAAGGCAGAGCAGCAGCCTCCACCGCACAAGGCATTGCTTTAGGTTTGGAATTTACCACTCGAGGACGTTATCTGATGATGGCTATTGGTGGAGCACAAGCCAGTTACGGAACTTATCAAATCACACAGGGAAACCTTGAGCACGGGAAAGCCAATTTCTTTTTAGGTGCCGGAACAATGTTGGGTAGTGTCAGTCTTGGTGGGGCTTCGGTTAAGAAATCTCCGTTGGCAATCCGCGGACCGATTCCGGCCGGATATAACCGACCGCTGACCAGCTTGGATGTTAATGCTGGGCGTATGGCTAATCAATTTTCAACTGCACATCAGAAAGTTACGGATTTAAATATCTTATTTGCCAAACCAAGTAAAACCGTTTCTAATTCAAAAGTAGGTATCCAATGGAATAATGGTATTGGAAAGCAAGGTATGCCATGGGAGAATTATGTTGGTAAAAACCTTCCCTCGGATGCTCGACTACCAAAGAATTTTAAAACTTTTGATTATTATGACTCCCGTGATGGCTTAGCCATTAGTGCTAAGACATTGGATACACAAACAGCATCAAGGATGCTCAAACCAAGACAAATTTATAGTACTTTAAAAAATTATATTGACAAAGCTGCCAATTTTAAAACTTACTCTCTTTCTAGTGTTAAGTTAAATGCTGATACAATTACTCGGAGAGAGATACATTTAGCTATTCCAGCCCAAACCACTAAAGAACAATGGCAGCAAATCAACAAAGCGATAGAATATGGAAAGACTCATGGTATTAATGTTAAAGTAACGGAGATTAAATAATGGAAGATAAGTGCGAAAATAAATATTTTGCAAGTTTGTATGCAAATGAAAAAGCGTTCATTGTGCAAACAGAATCCGGATTTAGGTTGTTAATGTTAGACACCTTATTCCCACCTCATATTTTGTTTCCGGATGTCGATAACAATCTGCTTGGTCAAGCTGTTTTCCAGGCATTAAAAAATAGTCGAACTTTTGAATATGGGAGTAAAGAATATAAAAATTTTTTCGATCCGGTACAAAGAGTTCAACGCTATAACCAATGGGTTGATCATATACGAGAAACACTGGGGTATAAAACCAAATTAGCTTTTTTTAGAAAGATGATGATGTGCAGCATTAAAATGGATAGCAAGGAAATCGTAATTTCCCCCAATAAACATATCAGATCGGATGCGTGGGAAGGCATTGATGGAAAAGATATAATCATACCCGTTGACAGAAACTACTCGGAAATTGGACAAGGAGCAAAACAAGCTCTAAGTTATTGTAAGTAAGTATATACGTAGTGCATAGGCCTGTTCCCACAACATACTTTTAGTGGCCGACGCCGTCAAAAACCAAACCGGACAGCAAGGCGCTGTCCTCTTGTCCGTTGAAGCCGGTTTCGGCTTTAAATCCGCCGGCAAGGAACAAAACCAACACTACCGCCAAAGCCAGCAAAGCAGCCTGAAAGCCAGCGGCGACATCAATATCCGCAGCCGCGAGGGCGACATTACCGTCCAAGGCAGCAACATTACTGCGGGCGACACCATCCGCCTCGATTCCGCGCGCGACATCCGGCTGCAGTCGGCCCAAGACAGCCAACATCAGGACGGCAAAAACCGTAATGCCGGCGTACAGGTCGGCGTCGGGGTTTCCGTCGGTGCGCAAACCGGTGTCTATATCTATGCCGAAGCCGCCTACGGCAAAGGCAAAAACCGCACCGACAGCCAAACCCATCAAAACACCCTGCTGCAATCGGACAAACTGCAGCTCAGCAGCAAGGGCAATACCGTGCTGAACGGTGCCCAAGCCCATGCAAAACGCATCGACGCTGAAGTCGGCGGCACACTGCACATCGAAAGCCCGCAGGACACTGTCGAACAGGAGAGCAAACAAAGCGGCGGCGGCATCCGCGCCTAAGTCGCGCTCGGTACCGCATGGAGCGTATCCGGCAACTACAACCAAAGCAAAGCCAGCGGCCACAGCCGCAGCGAAAGATATTAGGATCAACCAACAGCAGGTAAACAACCAAATGTGCCGGGTAGGGATCTGCCGCCCGGATGTCCAAGCCACCTTGCGTGATTCTAATAAACGAATTTATATCGAATACGATCGCGCCAGTTCGAACCGTGGAGCCGGACATGCATCGAGAGCATTGAGTAATGATCCGGATGCTATTGTAATTTTAAGAACCGTGGATTAGATGATGAATGTAAACAAAGATTTTTTTCTTGCAAAGACGGCCATCCAAGCCTGAAACAGTTTTATTTTATTGGCGCGCCATTTGAAAAAGCACTGGATCTTTATCTAAAAAGACGTATGGATTTAAGTGATTTTTATCAAAATCTAAAACCGAAACTATCGTATTTGGATGAGGAGTATACCCTCAGTCAGAAATTGGATTTCTTGAATCCGCTTGAGATTACCGGATCATCCAAATATTTATTGTTGGAAACGCAGTCTGATTGGTCATTGCTAATAGGTAATAACCGGAACGGCACAGACTTTTCAAGTGTGCCGTATGAAGCCTTGCTGTGGAAAATCAGATTATTGACTATGTACTTACGCCCATATTTTGGCAAAGATGAATTCGGTGCGGTCTCATTTACCCTATATGAGGGCAGCAAACAGGTTTCCCGTCATGACTGCGAAACCAGAGATGTTATGCTGCATAAAGAAACCAGTCGTGTCGAGTTTATGGAATATGGCACGCCGCTGCCGTTTGAACAGACAGAAAAATATACCGAAAGACTCAAAAAAAACAGGCTGACTGTGGAGATGATCGAAGAATATTGCAAACATTTAGGCATTTCATTATTTGATTTGGACTTCTACCAGTCCAAAGCCTCCCTTATTGAGATATTGAGAAACAAATAACTTCCATCTCTTCAAAAAGACAGTCTGAAAAATATTCAGGCTGTCTTTTAACGTCGGCAGCCAGAGCGGTCTCTTTGCCGGCGAAGGCGGCTACCACATCACAGCCGACAGCGTCCGACTCAAAGGCGGTGCCATCGCTTCTGCCGCAGACAAAGACCACAACGAACTCACCGCCCGCAGTTTCAGCTTTGAAGACATCCGCAACGAAAGCAGCTACAGTGCCCAAAGCATGGGTATCGGCGCCGGCTACGGCGGCAGCCTGAAAGGCAGCGGCGGCTTCAATCAAAGCGCCTTCGGCCGTGCGTCCCAAACCGCCGGCCAGAACATGAACAAAGGCCTCAACTACAGCCCCACCCTGCCGCAACATGAAAGCGGCGGCAGCCAAGGCTATACCCGCTCCGTACTCAGCGAAGGCAACATCACCATCGGCGACCAAGCCACCAGCGCCCGCGCACTCGGCATCCAAACCGATCTGCAAAACGCCCACCGCAGCGCCGAAGCCGTACCCGATCTGCAAAACCTACTCGACAAACAGCAAACCGTCGCCCAATCTACTGCCGCCATCCACAGTGCCGTCGGCACCTATAGGGGCAACCGTGCCAAAGCGGCAGCCGAAGAGCTGGAAAAACAACAGGCCGCCCACGAAGGCAGCCTGAAAGAGCGTAACGACGGCAGCTACGAACACTACCTCAGCCTAAGCGACGCACAACGGCAGCAGGAGATGCTGGCCCATTCCCCCGCCTACGCCCAAGCCTACCAAGAAGCCCGAAGCTGGGGCGTAGGCGGCA
>NZ_KV833357.1:0-6894 GCF_001837635.1 Neisseria sp. HMSC070H10 | reverse complement strand
GGTTGGTCGCAAACAGTTGGCTGCCGTTGACGGCATCTTTGCTGTTGGCATTGAGGTCGCCGGCGGCCACGTTAGTCACTTTGTTACCTGCGGCATCGATACCGGACTTGGTCAGGCTAGGACCGCCTGCGACTTTCACACCGTCGTTGTTCACGGTGGTGTCGCCGGCTTTGACGCTGTCTACGACCAGGTTTTTGTTCAGCTTGACAGTCACTTTATCGTCTTGGGCTTCAGTCGTGATGTTGTCGTCACCGGCAACGGTCACGGTGGAGCCGAGTTTTTCGATATTGGTGCTGCCGCTGTCGCCGTTGAAGGTCAGGCCTTTGCTGTCAACGGTGGTTTTGGCATCCACACCTTTTTGGATGTTATCTTTAGTGCTTTGAGCGAGATCGATACTGTAATTAGTTGTGACGGCACCATCGGCTGCAGTTGTGGTATTAGAGTTCAAATTCAAAGCATTGGAAACTTGTACCGTTGCTTTATCTGCGCTGACGGTATAAGTGGTTTCTTTGCCTGAAGTTGTTTTATTAACGTGCGCGTTATTGCCTGCCTCCACCTTGGTTGTGGTTTTGGCATTATTGATGGCATTGGCTACATCACCAGCAGTCGCCACACCGGCAGTCGGTGCGGACACTGTGCCATTATTATTGACAGACAATGTGCCTTGAGTGACGTTGATTTGGACTTTTGATGCATTCTCGCCATCGGTAACTGCAACGGTCGTCAAGTTGCCATTAGCGTAGTTGACTGTACCGTTGTTATTGATACGAGATTTGTCTGTACCATTTTGTTGGATATTGTGTCCAACATTGTTCATAACTGTGTACAGTTGGCTACCATTAACTGCATCGGTTGAAGTGGCGGAAATACGGCCTGCAGCAACATTCTGGATTTGGCGTTCATTACCTGTGCTGCCTACAGAAACCGCACCTGTTTTGGCAGATGAAGAAGCTGCATAGCTGACGTTGGTTACCGCACCGCTATCGTTTTTGAATGTCGCATTTTTAGCTGTTGCATCAAAATTATTGGCGGCACCAACAGCACCATTACCCAATGCAACAGAGCTACCGATCGTAGTCGTCGCACCACTACCCAAAGCAATTGAATCGCTTCCGGTTGCTTTTGCATTATTACCGCCGGCAAAACTATTCTGCCCGGCAGCTTGGGCTGAGGAACCAATAGCGGTGGAATAAAGGCCTGAACTGTTTGCCTGCTTACCAATGGCGATAGAATAAGCTTGCGTTGTCTGCGCCTGATGACCAATTGCAACAGAATCATCACCGACTGCATTTGACAAATAGCCCATTGCCGTACCGTTATTTTGTGCTGCTGCCCTTGCACCGACAACGGTTGCATTTTCGTAGTTAGCTCTACTGTGAGCACCGACGACTATAGAGTAATTGCGATCATTTTCTGTATTCAAACCTATAGCAATAGAGCCTGTACCGCGGGAATTGGCATTAGAGCCTAAAGCCACGGCACCCACAGTTCCTGAAGTTACAGTTGCATTTGGGCCAACAGCAACAGAAGATGAACCAAGTACGTTGGCATTATGACCTAAAGAAACACTACCCGTCGCACCAGTGCTTGTTGCCGCATTCGGTCCGATGGCAATCGAATTGGTTGCTTTTGCACCGTCATTGTTCCAGTTTTTCGTACCGTCAGTTTTGCCTTCTTCTGACTTAACAGAAAAATAACGAACGCGTTCAAGCGCATTCAATACGCCATAAAGCTGTGAGCCGTTGATTGCATCAGTAGAGGTAGCGGAAATATCGCCAGGGGATACATTAATGATTTGGCGTTCGTAACCTTGAGAACCGACAGACACAACATCACCGGCATCGGTAGTTTGACCGCCTGCCCAAGTGTAGGTTACACCCATAATTTCGCGTTGAACGTATGCCCGACCTTCTTTATCGGTTTTAGAAGCCGTACCCAAAGCCACAGAGTTCAGCAAAGTTGCTTTTGCACCTGTACCCAAAGCTACACCACCAAAGGCAGTGGCTTGAGATTTAGTACCAATAGCCAGAGACAAATCGGCAGATGAATTAGACTGCACACCTAATGCAACAGAACCTTGACCGGCAATGGTATTACCATAAACCCCGCTATTCATTGTATCTCCGGTCATTTCTTTATAGATATCCCGCAGATTTTTACCACGTAGCGCATATTCACCAACTTTCGCACCTTGGGCATTGTATTTGATGAATTTGTCCGTTGCGCTGCCTGAATATTGGGTACCACCAACACTATCAAGGTCATCACCACCCACCGAGATAGATGAATTACCCTCAGCTACAACATTACCACCAACCGCAATAGATTGGTCACCCTTTGCCCACGCGCCCTCAGGTCTGCCCTGTGCATCGACACGGTTACCTGAACCAATAGCAATAGCCTGAGTTATCTTAGGACTACTTGAATCGCCTACTCGAGCCGTATTACCAATAGCAATATTATTGTGAGTTAAACCCGGGTGCATAATGTTTTGGGAAAGAACCCCAGATGCACGTCCAATAGCAATCGTACCAAGGCCGGTTGCATTCGCGTCTGTACCAAGTGCAATAGCACTTGATGGCGCACTACCCGAACTTGGAGAATTTGCCACTGCACTTTTACCGATGGCAATGGTATTTCCAGTTTGAGCTTGGGTTGAATTACCTATAGCGATAGACTCACTTTGATAACCCACTGCATTGGTACCGATCGCAATGGCATTTTGCGCATTGGCTGCAGCCTGACTGCCGCTGCCAATTGCAATGCCGTCTTGACCTCTTGACGTGCTGGATTTGCCCAAAGCCATTGAGCCAATACCATAAGCCTGAGCTGAATTACCAAGTGCTGTGGTATCGATATTATTAGCAAGTGCATTCTTACCTACCGCTGTCGCTTGCGTACCATTTGCTTTGGAATCTGCACCCAATGCTGTTGAATCTGTAGAAACAGCATTAGCACTTTTACCTATCGCTGTTGCATGTGAACTACTTGCACTTGTATCTGCACCCATCGCAACAGCATGATTTTGAGTAGCCTTGGCATTTGTACCAACAGCAAGACTGTTATTATGTGTTGCATTTGCACTCGTACCTACCGCAACTGCACCATTAGCCGTGGCATTGGCTGATGCTCCTACTGACAGAGCACCAATACCGGTCGCTGTTGCACCGCTGACCGCAGTAGCACTGGTTGGAGGATCAACCGCAATTAGCCCACGTCCCGCAGTTGCCGCATACGAATTACCTGCACCCAAAAGAGCTGCCGAAATCACTGTCAATCTGAAAACTGTCGCGATACCATTTTTACCGGATTCGGCAGATACATCTGTACTGTTTTGTTCTGCAGACGATTTCACACGGCCTTTGGCCAATTCGGACGTTACAACGAAAGATTGAATCGTACGGTTCCAAACGACTTTAAATATCTTATTCATTAGTGTGTCTTTCTCTTTTTATGATGGGTAAAAGCGTAGGCGTGAGCATGACGCTACTTTAAAAAATCTATTGCGGAGGATTTCCCTGCAAAATGCTTGCTTCGAGCTGACGTTTATTGTCACTTTAAGACGAAATTTAGGTCTTTTACTATCTCGAAGTGAAATAGTATTTCATACTTACTAAATATCCGCTAGTCAGAAATATCAACCGATTATCTTTAATTTCTAAATAAAATCACGGCTTTCTACCAAAAAAACCAATTATCAAAAGGGTTTCAGCCATGTTTCTATTAATAAGCGGTGTGTTGCATTCCATTGACAAGTCACAAGCAAACACAGTAACCATGCAACTCATATGCCAATTATTTAAAATATTATTTATTAAAAAACGAAAGAAAAAGGCCGTCTGAAATGTTTCAGACGGCCTTTAATGAAATGATATTGAACATCTACTTACATTGAATAATTTGGTTTTTAAGCTATCAATAAAATCGGCAATATGCTTTTAATACATAATAGAAAGAACACGTATATTCCTACTTAATACAAACGCGGATGGTTTTACAAACCGAATACGGCAATATCGCCCTTGCCTTGACGAATCAGCTCGGTACCATCGGTCATATCGATAACCGTCGTCGGCTCAGTACCGCACCAGCCACCATCAATAACCAAATCAACAGCATGCTCAAGACGGTCTCGGATTTCGTATGGATCGGTCAATGGCTCGTCGTCTTCGGGCAGCATGAGGGTGCAACTTAAAATAGGTTCGCCCAATTCTTGCAAAAGTGCCAAGGCAGTAGCGTTATCGGGAACACGCAGGCCAATGGTTTTGCGCTTGGGGTGAAGCGTGCGATTGGGTACTTCTTTGGTTGCCTGCAAGATAAAGGTGTAGTTGCCGGGCGTAGCTGCTTTAAGCTGGCGGAATTGGGCATTATCTACTTTGGCGTAAGTACCCAATTCGCTCAAATCGGCACACATCAAGGTCAGATGGTGTTTTTGATCGATTTTGCGGATTGTGAGAATGCGCTCCATCGCGGTTTTGTCGCCTAGTTTGCAACCCAGCGCATAGCAGGAATCCGTAGGGTAAACGATGACACCGCCACTGCGGACAATATCGGCGGCTTGTTTGATGAGGCGGTCTTGGGGATTATCGGGATGGATGGCGAAAAATTGTGCCATGTTTTTTTCCTTATCATTCTAATGGTTTGTTGTTTGACATTTTAAAACTTATTTGGCCGTCTGAATATTGGATTTCCACCACCATGAATGGATTTAGCCTCTGCTACAACACGGCTGCACCCAGTGATACCTTATATACAATTTTGATTTACCGGCTAATATCGAAAGTCAATTTAATACACTATATAATGCGTTATTTTGTTTGAAAGTCATCTCAATGCCTGCTTCTTCCCTACCTTCCCGCCGCTTGTCTGTTGCCCCCATGCTCGATTGGACAGACCGACACTATCGCTTTATGGCGCGACAAATTACACGCAATGCTTGGCTTTATAGCGAAATGGTCAATTCAGGCGCAGTGGTTTACGGAGATAAAGACCGCTTTTTGAGTTTCAACGAAGGCGAGCAACCGGTAGCTTTACAGCTTGGCGGCTCAGATCCGCATGACTTGGCAATCGCTACCAAAGCGGCTGAAGCGTATGGCTATAATGAAGTCAACCTAAATTGCGGCTGCCCCAGCCCACGCGTTCAAAAAGGCGCTTTCGGCGCTTGCCTGATGAATGATGTAGATTTAGTGGCAGATTGTTTGAACGCGATGCAGGATGCAGTTGAAATTCCGGTGACGGTCAAACACCGCATCGGTGTAGACAGACAAACAGAATATCAAGTCGTAGCAGATTTTGTGGGAACATTACACAAAAAAACAGCCTGCCGCACATTTATCGTCCATGCGCGTAATGCTTGGTTAGACGGTTTATCCCCGAAAGAAAACCGCGAAGTCCCGCCACTCAAATATGAATACGTCTATCGCTTAAAACAAAATTTTCCCGACTTGGAAATTTTGATTAACGGCGGCATCACCACCAACGAAGAAATCGCCGAACATCTGAAATTTGTCGATGGGGTCATGATCGGGCGCGAGGCTTATCATAATCCAATGCTGATGCGCAATTGGGATGTACTGTTTTACAACGACACACACGCACCAATCCAATACGCAGATTTAGCAGCTTGGCTATACGCATACAGCCGCGAACAAATCGCCTCAGGGCGCGGCACCATCCTACGCCACATCGTCCGCCATGCACTGGGCTTGATGCACGGCCTAAAAAATGCCCGCACTTGGCGCCGTATGCTCTCAGATGCCGCTTTGCTGAAAGACAACGACGGCAGCCTGATTCTAGACGCATGGAAAGAAGTCGAACGCGCAAATATTTGGGACTAATGCCATATCGTGCGAATAAATGAAAGGCCGTCTGAAACATCAAATAATGTTTCAGACGGCCTTTTAAATTGCAACAGACTGCTAAAGATATTTTCATTTCTCTTTAGCTACTATGATGATTAATTCATCGAATAAACCCAACACATAATCTAAGCATAAAAAAATGCGGCCTAAATTAGGCCGCATTTACTTTGCTTCGTCTTTTCAGACGGCCTTTTCAGGCCGTCTGAAAGTCAGATTACCATTGGTAACCAACTGCTGCGGTAGCACCGAAGTGACCACGTGAGTTGCCGGAAGCAGTACCTTTGATGATCCAGTTACCACCATCGGAGATGCTAGAGAAGCCGACAGCGTAACCGGTTTCACCGCGGTAGTGACCGCCACCGATAGCCAGCATGCTCTTACCTGGCAAGTAAGCTTGTGGCAGACCGGCAGTAGCCAGAGCTTGAGCCACACCTGCGCGGGCGTTGTTGTCAACCTTGTTCACATTGCTGTTCACATCGCCGAATTTTTGGTTCAGCTGGTCAACGTTAACCGCATCGGTACCTTTCTTACCTGGAGCAACATTTTGGATAGTAGTGTTGCCGGCATCGATACCACCTTGGTTGATGGTTACAGGACCTGCTTTCAGTTCGTTAGTAGTAACACTGTTAACGGTCAGATCAGGGTTCATGCTGACTTTCAGCGCATCGCCGTCTTTCTTAACGAAGATGTTTTGAACTTCTTTCTCTGAAGTCTTACCGGTTGCTTTGTCGAATACTTGAACTTTAGTACCCGCATCACCTTTAATCTGAATAGTGTTATTCAGAGGTTTGGAGATAGAGCCGTCAGTAGTACCAGTCTCGTCAACCAGACCGAAGGTGCCATCAGCATCTTTACCGTCTTTACCGTCTTTACCATCTTTCACGGTTGCAGTAGAAGTAGAGATGACTTTACCGTCTTTATCGAAGTTGTTGATAGTGATGGTAGAAGTACCTTTAGCTTCATCACGCTCAACTTTACCTTCAGCAGACTTACCGTTTTCACCGGTATCACCTTTAGCTGCAGCTGTACCATC
>NZ_KV833356.1:0-783 GCF_001837635.1 Neisseria sp. HMSC070H10 | reverse complement strand
ACTCATCTCCTTCTTGATAAAAATTATTACTTGCTAAGGTTTTTTGTTGGATTTCTCTTATCAGCAAGATCTAGTCTATAAACAGTATCAGAAATACCATGCTCGATTTCATGGGCATAATCAGAAGCCGTAAGATAATCTTTTCCAAATACCATCTCACGGTATTCAATGTCTTCTTTTAATTTTCTCGTTGTATAAGTGGCTGGAACATGATGATCGCCACGAATACTTGATAGCCCCCATTTATTGATAAAAATATGAGTCTTTTGCATAATAACATTATCCCGCATGATGCTATCAATCTCCTTTTTAGGCATGCACATGCGAATAAAATGCTGCCGAATTTGTGCATTTTGAACTGTTGCCATAATAATTCTCCTATTAATTGTTTGAGTAAATTTTTAATTTTAATTGGTGATAAAATAATTTTTTTTATATAAATAATTTTTTTTATATTGAATATAAGATATTTCCTTGCTACATCTCATATTTTCTTGGTTATCATGCATAAAGTATAGAGATACACTATCATGAATAGACAATCTTGCATGAAAATTCTTAATATGACCGTTGTTGTCAATAGCCTCTAATGATTTTTCTAAGTTGTCAATATCCTTTAATGATTTTCCAAAACTTACAGCAGAATCAGAACAAAATATCGGTCTAAACATTGGATGCCAACCAATGCTTGGCAGGGGCAAATCCTCGGGATAACGGTTGTCAGGAAACAACGAACGGTAATGCTTTAAATAATCAGGCGTTGCTTCGATTTCTAAAAAAGTA
>NZ_KV833355.1:0-6116 GCF_001837635.1 Neisseria sp. HMSC070H10 | reverse complement strand
GTTGTGAGGCGTATAGTTCGGTTCTTCGCTGCTGACGCGGTGAAGAAAACGAAGCAGACAGTATAACACAGTTAGTTAAAATTTTCGATAATTTTAGTTGACATTTGCTAAATGTACTGTATAATTCGATTCGCTCTTTAAAAAACAGATTACCGATAAGTGTGAGTGCATTAGGCCTCACACTGTTTGAAAGACAGACAAGATGATGTTTTAGACATTGTCCTGTCGGTTTCTTTGAAGCAGACCAGAAGTTATAAGTTAGAGATTGAACATAAGAGTTTGATCCTGGCTCAGATTGAACGCTGGCGGCATGCTTTACACATGCAAGTCGGACGGCAGCACAGAGAAGCTTGCTTCTTGGGTGGCGAGTGGCGAACGGGTGAGTAATATATCGGAACGTACCGAGTAATGGGGGATAACTAATCGAAAGATTAGCTAATACCGCATATTCTCCGAGGAGGAAAGCAGGGGACCTTCGGGCCTTGCGTTATTCGAGCGGCCGATATCTGATTAGCTAGTTGGTGGGGTAAAGGCCTACCAAGGCGACGATCAGTAGCGGGTCTGAGAGGATGATCCGCCACACTGGGACTGAGACACGGCCCAGACTCCTACGGGAGGCAGCAGTGGGGAATTTTGGACAATGGGCGCAAGCCTGATCCAGCCATGCCGCGTGTCTGAAGAAGGCCTTCGGGTTGTAAAGGACTTTTGTCAGGGAAGAAAAGGCTGTTGCTAATATCGACAGCTGATGACGGTACCTGAAGAATAAGCACCGGCTAACTACGTGCCAGCAGCCGCGGTAATACGTAGGGTGCGAGCGTTAATCGGAATTACTGGGCGTAAAGCGAGCGCAGACGGTTACTTAAGCAGGATGTGAAATCCCCGGGCTCAACCTGGGAACTGCGTTCTGAACTGGGTGACTAGAGTGTGTCAGAGGGAGGTAGAATTCCACGTGTAGCAGTGAAATGCGTAGAGATGTGGAGGAATACCGATGGCGAAGGCAGCCTCCTGGGATAACACTGACGTTCATGCTCGAAAGCGTGGGTAGCAAACAGGATTAGATACCCTGGTAGTCCACGCCCTAAACGATGTCAATTAGCTGTTGGGCAACTTGATTGCTTAGTAGCGTAGCTAACGCGTGAAATTGACCGCCTGGGGAGTACGGTCGCAAGATTAAAACTCAAAGGAATTGACGGGGACCCGCACAAGCGGTGGATGATGTGGATTAATTCGATGCAACGCGAAGAACCTTACCTGGTCTTGACATGTACGGAATCCTCCAGAGACGGAGGAGTGCCTTCGGGAGCCGTAACACAGGTGCTGCATGGCTGTCGTCAGCTCGTGTCGTGAGATGTTGGGTTAAGTCCCGCAACGAGCGCAACCCTTGTCATTAGTTGCCATCATTTAGTTGGGCACTCTAATGAGACTGCCGGTGACAAGCCGGAGGAAGGTGGGGATGACGTCAAGTCCTCATGGCCCTTATGACCAGGGCTTCACACGTCATACAATGGTCGGTACAGAGGGTAGCCAAGCCGCGAGGTGGAGCCAATCTCACAAAACCGATCGTAGTCCGGATTGCACTCTGCAACTCGAGTGCATGAAGTCGGAATCGCTAGTAATCGCAGGTCAGCATACTGCGGTGAATACGTTCCCGGGTCTTGTACACACCGCCCGTCACACCATGGGAGTGGGGGATACCAGAAGTAGGTAGGGTAACCGCAAGGAGCCCGCTTACCACGGTATGCTTCATGACTGGGGTGAAGTCGTAACAAGGTAGCCGTAGGGGAACCTGCGGCTGGATCACCTCCTTTCTAGAGAAAGAAGAGGTCTGATGCATTCACACTTATCGGTAAACTGTATAAAGATGCGGAAGAGAAAAGCTTGAGTGAAGACAAGATTCGCTTAAGAAGAGAATCCGGGTTTGTAGCTCAGCTGGTTAGAGCACACGCTTGATAAGCGTGGGGTCGGAGGTTCAAGTCCTCCCAGACCCACCAAGAACGGGGGCATAGCTCAGTTGGTAGAGCACCTGCTTTGCAAGCAGGGGGTCATCGGTTCGATCCCGTTTGCCTCCACCAAGAACTTTACAAATCAAAGGAAGCCTGCTATACTTAGCAGCTTATTTTGATTTGCGAAGTGAAATATCGACGCATCGATCTTTAACAAATTGGAAAGCCGAAATCAACAAACAAAGACAATGAGTTTGTTTTGATTTTTTGTTCTTTGCAAAGGATAAAAAATCTCTCGCAAGAGAAAAGAAAACAAACACAGTATTTGGGTGATGATTGTATCGACTTAATCCTGAAACACAAAAGGCAGGATTAAGACACAACAAAGCAGTAAGCTTTATCAAAGTAGGAATTTCAAGTTTGCTTCCCTAGTCAACGGGTAGGTAAACGAAGTCAAAGAGGTTCTTGAAATGATAGAGTCAAGTGAATAAGTGCATCAGGTGGATGCCTTGGCGATGATAGGCGATGAAGGACGTGTAAGCCTGCGAAAAGCGTGGGGGAGCTGGCAATAAAGCTATGATCCCGCGATGTCCGAATGGGGAAACCCACCTCTTAGGAGGTATCCTTATCTGAATACATAGGATAAGCGAAGCGAACCCGGAGAACTGAACCATCTAAGTACCCGGAGGAAAAGAAATCAACCGAGATTCCGCAAGTAGTGGCGAGCGAACGCGGAGGAGCCTGTACGTGATAACTGTCGAGATAGAAGAACAAGCTGGGAAGCTTGACCATAGTGGGTGATAGTCCCGTATTCGAAATCTCAATAGTGGTACTAAGCGTACGAAAAGTAGGGCGGGACACGTGAAATCCTGTCTGAATATGGGGGGACCATCCTCCAAGGCTAAATACTCATCATCGACCGATAGTGAACCAGTACCGTGAGGGAAAGGCGAAAAGAACCCCGGGAGGGGAGTGAAATAGAACCTGAAACCTGATGCATACAAACAGTGGGAGCACCCTTGTGGTGTGACTGCGTACCTTTTGTATAATGGGTCAACGACTTACATTCAGTAGCGAGCTTAACCGAATAGGGGAGGCGTAGGGAAACCGAGTCTTAATAGGGCGAATAGTTGCTGGGTGTAGACCCGAAACCGAGTGATCTATCCATGGCCAGGTTGAAGGTGCCGTAACAGGTACTGGAGGACCGAACCCACGCATGTTGCAAAATGCGGGGATGAGCTGTGGATAGGGGTGAAAGGCTAAACAAACTCGGAGATAGCTGGTTCTCCCCGAAAACTATTTAGGTAGTGCCTCGAGCAAGACACTGATGGGGGTAAAGCACTGTTATGGCTAGGGGGTTATTGCAACTTACCAACCCATGGCAAACTAAGAATACCATCAAGTGGTTCCTCGGGAGACAGACAGCGGGTGCTAACGTCCGTTGTCAAGAGGGAAACAACCCAGACCGCCAGCTAAGGTCCCAAATGATAGATTAAGTGGTAAACGAAGTGGGAAGGCCCAGACAGCCAGGATGTTGGCTTAGAAGCAGCCATCATTTAAAGAAAGCGTAATAGCTCACTGGTCGAGTCGTCCTGCGCGGAAGATGTAACGGGGCTCAAATCTATAACCGAAGCTGCGGATGCCAGTTTACTGGCATGGTAGGGGAGCGTTCTGTAGGCCGATGAAGGTGCATTGTAAAGTGTGCTGGAGGTATCAGAAGTGCGAATGTTGACATGAGTAGCGATAAAGCGGGTGAAAAGCCCGCTCGCCGAAAGCCCAAGGTTTCCTACGCAACGTTCATCGGCGTAGGGTGAGTCGGCCCCTAAGGCGAGGCAGAAATGCGTAGTCGATGGGAAACAGGTTAATATTCCTGTACTTGATTCAAATGCGATGTGGGGACGGAGAAGGTTAGGTTAGCAAGCTGTTGGAATAGCTTGTTTAAGCCGGTAGGTGGAAGACTTAGGCAAATCCGGGTCTTCTTAACACCGAGAAGTGATGACGAGTGTCTACGGACATGAAGTAACCAATACCACGCTTCCAGGAAAAGCCACTAAGCTTCAGTTTGAATTGAACCGTACCGCAAACCGACACAGGTGGGCAGGATGAGAATTCTAAGGCGCTTGAGAGAACTCAGGAGAAGGAACTCGGCAAATTGATACCGTAACTTCGGGAGAAGGTATGCCCTCTAAGGTTAAGGACTTGCTCCGTAAGCCCTGGAGGGTCGCAGAGAATAGGTGGCTGCGACTGTTTATTAAAAACACAGCACTCTGCTAACACGAAAGTGGACGTATAGGGTGTGACGCCTGCCCGGTGCTGGAAGGTTAATTGAAGATGTGCAAGCATCGGATCGAAGCCCCAGTAAACGGCGGCCGTAACTATAACGGTCCTAAGGTAGCGAAATTCCTTGTCGGGTAAGTTCCGACCCGCACGAATGGCGTAACGATGGCCACACTGTCTCCTCCTGAGACTCAGCGAAGTTGAAGTGGTTGTGAAGATGCAATCTACCCGCTGCTAGACGGAAAGACCCCGTGAACCTTTACTGTAGCTTTGCATTGGACTTTGAAGTCACTTGTGTAGGATAGGTGGGAGGCTTTGAAGCAGAGACGCCAGTCTCTGTGGAGCCGTCCTTGAAATACCACCCTGGTGTCTTTGAGGTTCTAACCCAGACCCGTAATCCGGGTCGGGGACCGTGCATGGTAGGCAGTTTGACTGGGGCGGTCTCCTCCCAAAGAGTAACGGAGGAGTTCGAAGGTTACCTAGGTCCGGTCGGAAATCGGACTGATAGTGCAATGGCAAAAGGTAGCTTAACTGCGAGACCGACAAGTCGAGCAGGTGCGAAAGCAGGACATAGTGATCCGGTGGTTCTGTATGGAAGGGCCATCGCTCAACGGATAAAAGGTACTCCGGGGATAACAGGCTGATTCCGCCCAAGAGTTCATATCGACGGCGGAGTTTGGCACCTCGATGTCGGCTCATCACATCCTGGGGCTGTAGTCGGTCCCAAGGGTATGGCTGTTCGCCATTTAAAGTGGTACGTGAGCTGGGTTTAAAACGTCGTGAGACAGTTTGGTCCCTATCTGCAGTGGGCGTTGGAAGTTTGACGGGGGCTGCTCCTAGTACGAGAGGACCGGAGTGGACGAACCTCTGGTGTACCGGTTGTAACGCCAGTTGCATAGCCGGGTAGCTAAGTTCGGAAGAGATAAGCGCTGAAAGCATCTAAGCGCGAAACTCGCCTGAAGATGAGACTTCCCTTGTGGTTTAACCACACTAAAGAGTCGTTCGAGACCAGGACGTTGATAGGTGGGGTGTGGAAGCGCGGTAACGCGTGAAGCTAACCCATACTAATTGCTCGTGAGGCTTGACTCTATCATTTGAAGAACTTCAAAGATAAAAGCTTACTGACTGATTCAGTCATCACCAAATAATTGATTAAGGCTTTACCGATTTGTAACAGTTTAAGTTTGGCGGCCATAGCGAGTTGGTCCCACGCCTTCCCATCCCGAACAGGACCGTGAAACGACTCAGCGCCGATGATAGTGTGGTTCTTCCATGTGAAAGTAGGTCACCGCCAAACACCCATTCCAAAGCCCCCGACTGATGTCGGGGGCTTTTTACATGCCTGTCAGTTCTGTCGGTTTGACGATAGGAGGTAGGGTAATGGGTGCAAGGATATTGATGAACCGATACCCATTCCGATGCCTATTGAGTGTTCGTGCATGCTTGTTGTTTAAATTAAAGGATGACAACTCTGTTGTTATTCTTGAACAAAAGTACCGAAAGTTACGGTTAACTGTTTAGAATATTTGAAATAAAATGATATTTGCGTTAATATGGCGTAAGCATTTATGCGGGTATGGGCTGTTGCCCTATCTGCGTATGTGACAGTGTTTACAGAGTGGGATAAAACCATTCGGTAGACTTTATGACTGATTCAATCAAATATGTTATGGGAAAAAATCTGATGAAGAAATTTTTATTTGGTGCATTTGCCGCCGTCTGTGCAGCATTCTCTTTGGCCGCCGTGAACATTAATACCGCGTCTTCTGCCGAACTGGAGGCCTTGCCGGGTATCGGCCCGGCTAAGGCGAAAGCGATTGTGGAATACCGTCAGAAGAACGGTGCGTTCAAATCGGTGGAGGAGCTGAAAAACGTGAAGGGCATCGGTGATGCGGT
>NZ_KV833354.1:0-818 GCF_001837635.1 Neisseria sp. HMSC070H10 | reverse complement strand
ACCGTCAAGACATCGACGCCAATAAAGCAGCAATTGAGACCAAAGCTGATAAGACTGCTGTAGAAAGCGTAAGAACAATAGCTGTTGAAGCTCAAAAATCAGCTCAAGTGGTAAAAGGTGCTGTTGAAGTTGCCCAAAAATCTGCTGAAACTGCTGAAAGCCATGCCAAAGCTGCAAAAACATCCGCTGATGCTGCCAATAATGTAGCAAGTGCGGCGCAAACTGCTGCTGCTCAAGCTCAAGATGCAGTTAAAGCTAATGCCACACAAGTTGCCGCTAACAAAGCCGATATTGCTACCCTGCAAACAGCAAGCAACCAACACGCTGCCGGTATTGCTAAAAACTCAGCGCGTATCGACAACTTGGACAAAAACGTAGCTAATCTGCGCAAAGAGACCCGCCAAGGTCTTGCTGCACAAGCAGCCCTCAGCGGTCTGTTCCAACCTTACAGCGTTGGTAAGTTTAACGTTACCGCTGCTTTGGGTGGTTTCAAATCTGACACCGCAGTTGCAGTCGGCGCAGGCTACCGCTTCAATGAAAACTTTGCAGCCAAGGCCGGTCTTGCAGTCGGCACCTCTTCAGGCGGCTCTGCATCTTACAACGTAGGCGTGAACTACGAATGGTAATACTGGTTTAGTGTTAAATAGGTATCAAACCCGCAGCTATGCTGCGGGTTTTTTGTTTTGTTTGGCGGGTTTGCTCAACTGGACATGAATCTCGAATAAAAGACTTATAGTGGATTGACTTTAAACCAGTACGGCGTTGCCTCGCATAGCCGTACTATCTGAGACCTTTGCAAAATTCCCCAAAATCCCCTA
>NZ_KV833353.1:0-7970 GCF_001837635.1 Neisseria sp. HMSC070H10 | reverse complement strand
TACTTTTTTAGAAATCGAAGCAACGCCTGATTATATAAAACGATACCGTTCATTGTTTCCTGACGACCGTTATCCTGATGATTTGCCGAAACCCTATGTTTCATCTCATATCCTAAGCCCGGTCAGCGTATGCTTTAACAATGGAACAGAACAAGTTTTTCCTAGGTATACGGTAGTAAAACAAGTAGCAGTAGATGAAAACAACCATTTGATTGGGAGTGATAGACATTTGGTTATAAGGGAGGAGAAAGGTGCAGGAATATTATTTCAGCATCCAACAGACAAATGCATTAATGATATTTCCAGCATCTTTCTTATCAGATAGTCGATAGTATTTAATTTTAAAGGTATATGGTATGGCTACAACAGCACAAATCCGGCAGCATTTTTTAAAATTAGGGATGCCTGTTTCGGAAGTTAATCAGATTATTCGGGATTCAATTTTACTGGGGCAAACCCATAACTTTATCAATCAATGGGGGTTAGGGAGTATTCAAGCAATACACTAGATATTCCGGCATATTTTTCCAAAGCAAACTAATTGGCAGTAAAGAAAATAGAAGTATTGTATTCGGTACGGCAGACAAAAGATATCTGACTGCTTCTGATTGGGCTCATGAGTTAGGACATGGTTTGTTGAAAACAATTTCCAAGCTTGATCTTGATATTGATGGAAATCGCAATATAACAGCGAATGAATATGCACGAAGATTTGTTTATGAAGAAGGAAAAGCCGAATACAACCGTTTTCAGTTTGATTTGCGGAACAACCCAAAAGAAACCAAATACGGCTCAAATACAGAAGCAATCAAGGCAATGAACCAGCAACAGGCTGTTGATTATTTTGCCCATAAGATGAAAACCCAAAACCCCAGCGGACAGCCCGGCCATACTTATTGGACATTGGCGAAATCTGTATTCCTTGAGCAAACCAATCCAAACCTGCTAAACGGTAAAACTCCGGCCGAAAAGCAAAAAATTCTGTAATCAGGAATGGATGAAGCAGCGCCTGACCATCCCAACAGACTGTTTGGCGTAGGTGACGAGCGGGTTCGCTTTCAGAAAACCGATCCAAATATGCCGCTTAGTCTGATGCCGATGATGGCGCGTGGAAATCCTACGCTGATGGTGGTATTTGTACCTGCCAACAGCTGTTTGGCAGACGGTACGGTAACGACGATAGAAGTATCAGAAAGGATGTCATGATGTTGGGCGCAGTCATTGGCGATATTGCCGGATCAAGATTCGAGTTTGACAACTACCGTCACACCGATTTTGATATTTTCAGCCCCGACAGCGACTTTACCGATGACACGATTTGCACTGTTGCCATTGCCGATTGGGTTTTACAAGGCTGCAACGATAATTTGGCCTCTATTTTGCAAGGCTGGTGTAGGGCATATCCCTGTCCGAAAGGCGCATATGGCGGCCGCTTCTCACAATGGATAGAATGGAAAGATCCAGAACCTTATAATAGCTGGGGCAACGGCTCAGCCATGCGTGTTTCTGCCGTTGGTTGGGCATTTGCCACATTGGAAGAAACCCTGCATTTTGCCGAACAATCCGCTATCGTAACGCACAACCACCCAGAAGGCATTAAAGGTGCGCAAGCCGTAGCCGCCGCCATCTTTTGGGCGCGTACCGGTATGGGCAAAGCGCAAATCAAAGAAAACATTACAAGGCAATTCGGCTACGACTTGAGCCAAAGTTGCGACCAAATCCGCCCGCATTATCATTTCAACGAAAGCTGTCAGGAAACCGTGCCTCAAGCGATTACTGCCTTTCTTGAAAGCGATGATTTTGAACACGCCATCCGACTGGCAGTTTCCCTGGGTGGAGACAGCGATACCTTGGCAGCCATTACTGGCAGTATTGCTGAAGCATACTACGGTATCCCTACGGCCATGCGCGAACACGCTTTAGCCATATTGCCACGCCGTATTGCTGAAACCCTACTGACTTTTGAATCCCAATATCAGGCCGTCTGAAACTGCCTACAAAAAGGAATAAATGATGAAATACCTCGCCCTACTCCCTATCGCCTTCATGCTGGGTATGCCTGCCATTGCCGAAACCATCAATCCTTATCAGGAAAAAGGTTGCGCTTATGATGGCGATGTCGGCAAAGACGGCAAACCATCCGGTAAAGGTACATGGAAATGCCAAGACGGCCGCAGCTATGTCGGCTCATTTAAAAACGGCAAATTTGACGGCAAAGGCGTATATACCGTTTCCGGCAACGGCGAAACCTTTATCGAACCCTTCTCCTCCAATAGCGCCAAATTACGCAATATGACGCTGGAAGGGATGTTCAAAAAAGGCAGGGCGCACGGAAACTTTACCGCCTCCCAAAACGGCACACCAGTCTTCATCATGAAATGCGAAGACGGTATGATTAAAGAAGTCAAACTACCTAAGAAATCTGCGTCCAAAACCAAATAAACAGCCTTTCAGACGACCTTATCCGGCTTTTAGGCGGTCTGAAACATCAATTAACAAGCCTGCCTAAAGGCTGTTATGTTGATTTTAAAGAATTTCCAAACAACCCTTACCCCAGGACAACCACCATGAGCATTAAATCCGACAAATGGATACGCCGCATGGCCGAAGAACACGGCATGATTGAGCCGTTCGAGCCCAACCAAATCAAAGAGGCCAACGGCCAACGCATCATTTCCTACGGCACATCCAGCTACGGCTACGACATCCGTTGTGCTAATGAATTTAAAATCTTCACCAATATCAACAGCACCATCGTCGACCCGAAAAACTTCGACCCGAAAAACTTCGTTACAGTCGAAGATGACTGCTGTATCATTCCGCCCAACTCCTTTGCTTTGGCGCGCACAGTCGAATATTTCCGCATCCCGCGCAACGTCCTGACCGTCTGCTTAGGTAAATCCACTTACGCACGCTGCGGCATCATCGTCAACGTTACTCCGTTCGAACCTGAGTGGGAAGGCTACGTTACGCTTGAGTTTTCCAACACCACCCCCCTGCCTGCCAAAATCTATGCAGGCGAAGGCGTGGCTCAAGTCTTGTTCTTTGAAAGCGATGAAGTCTGCGAAACTTCATACAAAGACCGCAACGGCAAATACATGGGGCAAACCGGTGTTACCCTGCCCAAGACCTAATATACAAAATAACAAAAGGCCGTCTGAAGTTTCAGACGGCCTTTTATCATTTTATTTAGAAACGGCGTTTCAACTTACAAGCCTGCAAGATATGAACGGCGAGTTCTTCCACAGATTTATCGGTTGTATTGGTAAACGGCACACCGTGGCGTTTGAACATATTTTGCGCATCGGCAATCTCGCTGCGGCAAGTATCGATTTTGGCATAAGTCGAATTAGGACGGCGCTCCTGACGGATTGCCTGCAAGCGTTCAGGCTGAATGGTCAAACCAAACAGCTTGTCTTTATAAGGCTTGACCATACGCGGCAAATCTGTGGATTCCAAATCATCAGGAATCAATGGATAGTTGGCGGCACGGATACCGTATTGCAAGGCCAGATAGAGACAAGTCGGCGTTTTGCCGGAACGGGACACGCCCATCAAAATCACATCCGCTTCCTGCAGGTTTTTATCGCTGACGCCGTCATCATGATTCAGTGAAAAATTGACCGCCTCCATACGCGCATCATAGCGTTGGGTATTGCCGATACTGTGGTGCCCCTGCCGGGCGGCAACCGCCTCCGTATTGAGTTCCTTTTCCAAAAGACCGAGAAAGGTTTCAAAGAAATTAATATGGAACGCATTGGCTTTCTTGATGATTTCACGGATTTCGTCATTGACCACACTGACAAAAGCAATCGGGCGCACGCCGAATTTTTCAGCTGACTGGTTGACTTTGTCTACAACAGCACGTGCTTTTTCAGGCGTATCGATAAACGGATAGGTATGGCGTTTGAACTCAACATTGCCAAATTGGTTCAGCAAGGCTTCACCGATATTTTCAGCGGTCAGGCCGGTTCGGTCGGAAATATAGAAGACTTGGCGTGGATCAGTCATAATGAATCCTCTTGAGGGTAACGTTTCAGACGGCAATCATAGCAGTTACAGCCTTTGCAATAAAGCGATTCCCGATAGATTACACAGGATTACAACAAATTTGAATAATTTTTAAATTGGCACAAAATTTTATTTTTTGCTATTTTGTAGAATTTTATTCTAAAATTACAAAATAAATCTTGTTTATCAAATTTATTAACTTATTTTGTTTTCCATATTTAACAAGAAGATAACACGTAAAAACATGAATCTGATATTCACATTTCAGAAGGCTACACGCCTGAAAAGCACAATATCACAGACGAATTTGTGATTTTTAAAAAGATAAAACACATGACAGCCATCAAACGAATGGCTACAATAAGCAGGCGGATTTGTTTCTTTTTTAACATTTTTTGGATTGGACACACAAATGGCCGAAAACTACGTTATTTGGTTTGAAAACCTGCGTATGACTGACGTTGAGCGAGTGGGCGGTAAAAATGCCTCTTTGGGCGAAATGATCAGCCAACTGACTGAAAAAGGCGTGCGCGTTCCCGGCGGTTTTGCAACCACAGCCGAAGCTTATCGTGCTTTCCTGGCTCACAATGGTCTGAGCGAGCGTATTTCCGAAGCCCTGAAACAACTGGATGTTGAAGACGTTGCCGAATTGGCACGCGTGGGTAAAGAAATCCGTCAATGGATTTTGGATACCCCGTTCCCTGAACAGCTGGATGCTGAAATCGAAACAGCTTGGAATAAAATGGTTGCCGATGCCGGCGGTGCGGACATCTCCGTTGCCGTACGTTCTTCCGCAACAGCAGAAGACTTGCCGGACGCTTCTTTTGCCGGCCAACAAGAAACCTTCCTGAATATCAACGGCTTGGATAACGTTAAAGAAGCAATGCGCCATGTATTCGCTTCCCTGTACAACGACCGTGCCATTTCTTACCGTGTCCACAAAGGCTTCGAACACGACATCGTTGCCCTTTCTGCCGGCGTACAACGCATGGTGCGCTCTGACAGCGGCGCGTCCGGTGTGATGTTCACCATCGATACCGAATCCGGTTACGACCAAGTCGTTTTCGTTACCTCTTCTTACGGTCTGGGCGAAAACGTCGTACAAGGCGCAGTAAACCCTGACGAATTCTATGTATTCAAACCTACTTTGAAAGCAGGCAAACCGGCTATCCTGCGCAAAACCATGGGTTCGAAACAAATCAAAATGATCTTTACCGACAAAGCCGAAGCCGGTAAATCTGTGACCAACGTTGATGTACCTGCAGAAGACCGTCAACGCTTCTCCATTACCGACGCTGAAGTTACAGAGTTGGCTCATTACGCGCTGACCATCGAAAAACACTACGGTCGCCCAATGGACATCGAATGGGGCCGCGACGGCTTGGACGGCAAACTCTACATCCTGCAAGCACGCCCTGAAACTGTAAAATCTCAAGAAGACGGCAGCCGCAACCTGCGCCGCTTCTCTATCAACGGCGAAAAAGTTGTCTTGTGCGAAGGCCGTGCCATCGGTCAAAAAGTCGGCCAAGGCAAAGTACGCCTGGTGAAAGATGCTTCCGAGATGGATTCCGTTGAAGCAGGCGATGTACTCGTTACCGACATGACCGACCCGGATTGGGAACCGGTGATGAAACGTGCTTCCGCCATCGTGACCAACCGCGGCGGCCGTACCTGCCACGCAGCGATTATCGCGCGTGAATTGGGTATTCCGGCTGTTGTAGGTTGTGGCGACGCTACCGATCTGCTGTCCGAAGGCCAAGAAGTTACCGTATCTTGTGCCGAAGGCGATACCGGCTTCATCTACTCCGGCCTACTGGACGTACAAGTTACCGATGTTGCTTTGGACAACATGCCTAAAGCGCCTGTAAAAGTAATGATGAACGTTGGTAACCCTGAATTGGCATTCAGCTTCGCCAACCTGCCTAGCGAAGGCATCGGCTTGGCACGTATGGAATTCATCATCAACCGTCAAATCGGTATCCACCCTAAAGCCTTGTTGGAATTTGACAAACAAGACGACGAGTTGAAAGCTGAAATTACCCGCCGTATCGCAGGCTACGCTTCTCCTGTTGACTTCTATGTCGATAAAATCGCAGAAGGTGTGGCAACTTTGGCTGCTTCGGTTTATCCACGCAAAACCATCGTCCGTATGTCTGACTTCAAATCCAACGAGTACGCTAACTTGGTGGGTGGCAGCATCTACGAACCGCACGAAGAAAACCCAATGTTGGGCTTCCGTGGTGCAGCGCGTTATGTAGCCGATAACTTCAAAGACTGCTTCGCACTCGAGTGTAAAGCCTTGAAACGCGTTCGCGATGAAATGGGTTTGACCAACGTCGAAATCATGATTCCATTCGTTCGTACTTTGGGTGAAGCAGAAGCTGTTGTTAAAGCCCTAAAAGAAAACGGTTTGGAACGCGGCAAAAACGGCCTGCGCCTGATCATGATGTGTGAGTTGCCAAGCAACGCTGTATTGGCAGAACAATTCCTGCAATACTTCGACGGCTTCTCCATCGGCTCTAACGACATGACCCAGCTGACCCTCGGCCTCGACCGTGACAGCGGCTTGGTATCTGACTCCTTCGACGAGCGTAATCCTGCCGTTAAAGTGATGTTGCACTTGGCAATCTCTGCCTGCCGCAAACAAAACAAATACGTCGGTATTTGCGGTCAAGGCCCGTCAGACCATCCGGACTTTGCCAAATGGCTGGTTCAAGAAGGTATCGAGAGCGTATCGCTCAACCCTGATACCGTGATTGAAACTTGGCTGTATCTGGCTAACGAATTGAACAAATAAGTTCGATGAGACAAAAATCCCCTGCCCGTCTATCTCAGCAGGGGATTTTTATTGCCTTATTCAATGCCGTCTGAAAGAACTTTCACGTTCTTTTACCTTTTCAAAAAAGTTCCTTTGCATCAAAAAGATATAAAAATATTCAGCTATACTCACAAATTCTCAATAGTACTATATTGCCTCTCCGCATTTTATCCCATGCTTTTTGAGTGAACCTTTTTTCACTCTTCCTATCTATCATACACAGCATAACGATACATTTAGAAACAACCCATGAATACAAATTTTATTTCCACCTTTCAGACGGCCTTAAAACGTCTGGCCCTCATCAGCACCATTGCCGTCTTAGCAGCCTGCGCCGGTAACAACACTTCTTCCAACCGCTCCGTACCCGACGGCTACTACAGAGTCCGCCCTGGCGATACCCTGACCCAAATCGCCAAACGCTACGGACAAAACGTCAATACACTGGTTGCATGGAACAACCTTCCCAACGCCTCACAAATCGAAGTCGGCCAAGTATTGCGCGTCCGCCGCCATGTTGCCTCCCGCAATACTGCTACGCAGCAACGCCAAGCAACCGCCGTTACCCCGATCAACCGGTTAAGCTTGCAATGGCCGACCGATAACGCCTCATCCTCCATTATCCAACGCTACAACGGCACAACCAGCAAAGGCATAGATATTGCGGGCATGCAAGGCCAACAAATCCGTTCTGCCGCAGCCGGTACCGTCATCTACGTTGGCGAAGAAGTCCGCGGCTACGGCAAGCTGATTTTAATCAGCCACAACGACTACACCATTACCGCCTATGCCCACAACGACACGCTTTTGGTACAAAAAGATCAAAAAGTCCAAGCAGGTCAAGTTATCGCCACCATGGGCAGCAGCGATACAGACAGCGTCAAGCTTCATTTTGAAGTTCGTCTAAACGGCAAAGCAGTCGATCCCCTGCCTTATTTGACTAGAAAAAATTAATACCTTAATCAAAAGGCCGTCTGAAATAACTTTATTTCAGACGGCCTTTTGATTTGTCTTATCATAACACCCATCTCAACAAAGCGTTTACCAACTTAACTTATGTTGATTGAGTGTAAACGCCGTTATACAATAACAACTCTTTTTAACACTCCGAGACCTTTGCAAAATTCCCCAAAATCCCCTA
>NZ_KV833352.1:0-55190 GCF_001837635.1 Neisseria sp. HMSC070H10 | reverse complement strand
TGGTGGGTGATGACGGAGTCGAACCGCCGACATTCTGCTTGTAAGGCAGACGCTCTACCAACTGAGCTAATCACCCGATAAGCCGATATTAAATCAAAAAATCAGGCTACGCGCAAGGTTTTTATTTAAATAAAAATATATCCCATTGAAAGAATATAGAATATTTTATTTAACCGCAAAAATTACCGTTATACCCATCTATCAATCGAAAATCAAATGCCCCAATTTATCCGCTTTAGTATGCAGATAACGTTCATTTTCCACATTTTCGCCGACATGTAATGCAATCCGTTCGACCACATTAATGCCGGAATCTTTCAACGTTTGGATTTTTTCAGGATTATTGGTCAACAACTTGACTTCACGAATATGCAGATAATCATAAATCTGCTTAGCCAAAGTGAAGTCGCGCGCATCAACAGGAAGGCCGAGCGCTACATTGGCTTCGACCGTATCCAAGCCCTGATCTTGCAGACGATAAGCACGGATTTTGTTTATCAAACCAATGCCCCTGCCTTCTTGGCGCAAATATACGATAACGCCACGCCCTTCTTTCTGAACGGCCTGCATCGCTGCTTGAAGCTGAGGGCCGCAATCACATTTCACTGAAAATAAAGCATCACCGGTCAGGCACTCAGAATGAATACGCGACAACACAGGCAGGCCGTCTGAAACATCGCCCATCGTCAATGCGACATGTTCCTGACCGCTCTCTTCTTCAAAGCCGTGCATGGTAAATTCGCCCCATTCCGTAGGCAAACGGCATGACGCGACAAACTTCAACGCGTTACTCATTTTCCGCTTCCTCGTTTTCAGCTACGCCCAAGAGGTTTTTCAAAGGTTCTGCCAAGGCTAATGCAAGGGCAATCCAGGCCACCAACACTTCGTCAGGCGCACCGTCCTTGACATCAAATTCAGCATATACCACGCCTAAAACTGCACCGCTGGACATACAGACAGGAACAGAAATCTGGCTCAAACCGGGATGATTGCGTTCGGCCGACAATTCACCAATTTCCTGCCAATACGCCACATTCTGACAAACATTCATCCAACCGCTTTGCGCCGTACGCACAGCTAAAAAAGCCTGTCCGGCCTGCTCGTCGATTGGAATCACATTTTCCAACGGCATGCCCCAACGGCTCAGTCGAACCAGCGATAACGCACCATCTTTCGGAAACGCAGTATAAACGGCTGCGCTTTTCAAATGCTCGGTGCGCTCGGCAACCGAATCCAAAGCCATAAAAATCTGTTTCAGCAACAATTCATGTTCGGCATCGACATAATCCGCCAACTGCCAACCATTTTCAGACGGCCACAAAATCGAACGCTCAACCGAAGCATTGCCCATTTTAATCACAGCCTGGGTAGTCAAATAAGCAACATGTATCTCATCCGCAGGCAACTTCAAACCTTGCGTCTGCAAAAAATCTTTAATCAATAAAGCAGGCATCTGCCCTTCCTCACCAATAGTAAAGTTGAGGCCGTCTGAAAACAAACCCTGCTTTCAGACGGCCGGAATAAACCATTATATAAGGGATAAACCGAAAAATTCAAGCAAACAAGACTTTGCGCCCCCATTAATCTTGTGTATAATCCACGGTTCAAATTAGTGCGGACGTGGCGAAATTGGTAGACGCACCAGATTTAGGTTCTGGCGCCGCGAGGTGTGAGAGTTCGAGTCTCTCCGTCCGCACCACACTCAAAATGAGCAGCTTTCGGGCTGCTTTTTTTACATCTATTCCACTATATACCCTATTCAAAATCAAAACTGCTTTTAATTTTTTGACCTTTGCAAAAAAGGGGTTTATTTGTGGGTATAACAGACGTTTCCATTTTATCTTTCAGACGGCCTATCATTTATGTTGAATCCATCGCAAAAACTTGTCGAATTGGTCCGTATCCTTGAAGAACGTGCCTATATTTTTCCGGGAGATCCTGTGCAGGCGACGGAAGCGTTGCGACATATTGATGGCGGCAATGAGGAAAAACTGATACGCCGCGCCCAAATTATTGACCGCGACCAGCATTTGAAATATGCGTTGCAACAGGTGGAGACAGGCTCGTTTTGGCTTTGGATTGTTGCGGCGACGTTGTTATTTACGGTCGGTTTTTCCAGCACTTATCTTTTGATGGACAATCAGGGGCTGAACTTTTTTCTGGTCTTGGCCGGGATTTTGGGCATGAATACAGTCATGCTGCTGGTGTGGCTGGCGACTTTATTCCTACGTTTGAAAAATGTGCACTTTATCAGCAGTCCGGCAACTTGGTTCCGAGGTAAAGACCCGGTCAATCAGGCAATTTTGCGGCTTTATGTGAATGAATGGCGCAAACCGCAAACGCGTTGGCTGATTGGTGCAACTTCACACGGCCTGTGGCTTTGTACGCTGTCGGGAATGTTGGTTTCTGTTTTGCTGCTGCTTTTGGTGCGTCAATATACGTTCAACTGGGAAAGTACGCTTTTAAGCAATACGGCATTGGTGAAAACGGTTGAGGCTTTGTCATGGCTGCCGGAACGTTTGGGCTTTCCTGTTCCCGACAGTCAGGCTGTGATTGCAGGCCGTCTGAACAACCATATCGAAGATGCGCGCGCTTGGGCTGGTTTACTCATCGGCAGCATTATCTGCTATGGCATTCTGCCACGCTTGCTTGCTTGGCTGGCTTGCAAGATTACTTTAAAAACCCTTCGCGAATGGTTGGATTTGAATCAGCCCTACTATCAAAACATCCTTCGCGCATGGCAAACGAAGATTGTTGATGCCGATGATTTTCAGGAAAACATTGTTCCCGTTTCGTCTAAAATTACGCTGAATAATGCTCCTAAATGGGCTGTTACACTGGAAACGGAATGGCCTGATCCGCTTTGGTTTTCCGGCGTTTTGGCGCAAGAATGGATAGACAAAGGCGTGGCTGCCGGCAGAAAAGATTTGGAACAATTAGAAGCCGAATTGAAACAAACTCCGGCGCAACTTCTCATCGGCGTACGCACGCAAACTGTTCCCGATCGCGGCATTTTGCGTCAAATCAGCCGCTTGGCCGAGGCTACGGATGGCGGCGTTATCATTCAGCTTTTGAATCAAGACAGTTTCTCTGAAGATTTGGATACCAAACTGGATTATTGGCGCGATGCGCTGGCAGAAAGAAACATTGCCTGGCTGGAGCCAACCCGTTTTGCACAAGAAAAACGGCAAAGCGCTATTTGACAGATAAACCGAAGGCCGTCTGAAACCTGATGTTTGGGTTTCAGACGGCCTTATTTATTGTTGAGGATTCATCTTAATGATGTTCGTGGCGATGCTCTTGATGATGTTTAGGCTTGGCTGCGTGGTGTTTGGCTTTAGGTGCAGGTTTTTTCATTTTTTGCGGTTTGGCTTTTTTGTACATACGCTCTTGTTTCGGATGCATTTCGTGTTTGCCGTGTGCAGAAGCGACAGGAGCCAATACCAAACCGACAGCCGCAACTATCAAAGAGGTCATTTGAATCAGTTTTTTCATATTTATCTTCTTTCAAGGGGTTGATTTGAGGTAAAAATAAGAATTTATTCACATTCATTAGCGATGGACAAATATTAATGGCTTTGACTGTCAGCTGCTGTCAGCATTCGGCGAAATCTGTTCAAAATTCGGCAATAGAAGTATGGCGACACGATGATATAGCATGGTTTTGAAAGTTTGCCGTCAATTTTGACAAAGCGTCTTTACACATTTCCCAAACGACAAAAAGCGCGAACCTTTCGATTCGCGCTTTTTTTCAGACGGCATCAATTATTTTTTGTCGTCTTTTACTTCTTCAAAGTCAGCATCTACAACGTCGTCGTCTTTCTTAGCGGAAGACTCGGCTTGTGCACCCTCGCCTGCTTGGGCTTCGGCTTGCGCTTGAGCGTAAACCATTTCGCCCAATTTTTGGCTGGCTGCGCCCAAAGCCTCGGCTTTGGCATCGATAGCGGCTTTGTCGTCACCTTTAACTACTTCTTCAGCTTCTTTCAACGCAGCTTCGATTTTTTCTTTCTCGGCAGCGTCAAGTTTGTCGCCGTAGTCAGCCAGAGATTTTTTCACAGAGTGAATCAGGGCTTCGGCTTGGTTGCGGGAAGCGACCAATTCAGTCAGTTTTTTATCTTCTTCAGCGTTGGCTTCGGCATCTTTTACCATGCGTTCGATTTCTTCTTCGCTCAAACCTGAAGAACCTTGGATGGTAATGTTGGCCGCTTTGCCGGTGCCTTTGTCTTTGGCAGAAACGTGCAAGATACCGTTGGCATCGATGTCGAAAGTAACTTCAATTTGTGGCATACCGCGTGGTGCAGGTGCGATGTCGCCCAAGTTGAACTGACCCAAAGATTTGTTGGCAGAAGCGCGTTCGCGTTCGCCTTGCAGTACGTGGATGGTTACTGCGCTTTGGTTGTCTTCGGCAGTTGAGAACACTTGAGACGCTTTAGTCGGAATAGTAGTGTTCTTTTGAATCAGCTTGGTCATCACGCCGCCCATGGTTTCGATACCCAAAGACAGAGGAGTTACGTCCAGCAGCAATACGTCGCTACGGCCGCCGCTCAATACTTCGCCTTGAATCGCTGCACCTACGGCAACAGCTTCATCAGGGTTCACGTCTTTACGAGGCTCTTTACCGAAGAAGGCTTTAACGGCTTCTTGTACTTTCGGCATACGGCTTTGACCACCAACCAAAATCACGTCGTCGATATCGCTGGTGCTCAAGCCGGCATCTTTCAATGCGATTTTGCAAGGCTCGATAGAACGTTGGATCAAATCTTCAACCAGGCTTTCAAATTTGGCACGGGTAATTTTCATGGCCAAGTGTTTAGGACCGGTTGCATCCATAGTGATGTATGGCAGGTTGATTTCAGTTTGCTGACCGCTGGACAATTCGATTTTGGCTTTTTCAGCAGCTTCTTTCAGACGTTGCAGAGCCATTACGTCTTGTTTCAAATCAATGCCTTGTTCTTTTTTGAACTCGTCAATGATGTAGTCGATCAAGCGTTGGTCGAAGTCTTCACCGCCCAAGAAAGTATCGCCGTTGGTAGCTAATACTTCGAATTGTTTGTCGCCGTCGAGGTTGGCGATTTCGATGATGGAAATATCGAAAGTACCGCCACCCAAGTCATATACGGCTACTTTGCGGTCTTTGTTGTCGCCTTTGTCCATACCGAATGCCAAAGCGGCAGCGGTCGGCTCGTTGATGATACGTTTTACTTCCAAACCTGCGATGCGGCCTGCGTCTTTGGTGGCTTGACGTTGGCTGTCGTTGAAGTAGGCCGGAACGGTAATCACGGCTTCAGTGACTTTCTCGCCCAAGTAAGCTTCAGCGGCTTCTTTCATTTTACGCAAAACTTCTGCGGAAATTTGAGGAGGAGACAGCTCTTTGCCTTGTGCTTTCACCCATGCATCGCCGTTGTTGGCTTTGATAATTTCGAAAGGCATAGATTCGATGTCGCGTTGAACTTCTTTGTCTTCAAATTTGTGGCCGATCAAACGTTTGGCGGCGTAAATAGTGTTTTTAGCGTTGGTTACCGCTTGGCGTTTGGCAGGCGCGCCAACGAGGATTTCGCCGCCGTCCAAATAAGCGATAACGGAAGGAGTGGTGCGTGCGCCTTCTGCGTTTTCGATCACTTTGGTTTGACCGTTTTCAGAAATGGCCAAACAAGAGTTGGTTGTACCTAAGTCAATACCGATTACTTTTGCCATATTATGTTGCTCCTAATAAATAAACTTTTCTAAATTAATAATCCTGTGGAACATTTCGTTCCGATGGCTTGTAAATAAGGTTGCTTCATTTTTTTTCAAGGCTTAATTTGAATTTTTTTTTAAATTAAATTCAAGTACTTGATTTATTTATCCACAAGCCGTTTATTCTTTTCTCAGACGGCCGGTTTTAATTTTCTGATTCCGGTTTATCGGAATGATTTTCCAATAGCGGAATATCGGGTTTTGAAACCGGATAAGGCCGTCTGAAGATTTTATGCTTGATAAACTTTATCAAGCGGTGCCTTCAATCTTCTTTTTTCGCCACGACAACCATCGCAGGACGCAGCACGCGGTCGGCCAATGTATAGCCTTTTTTCATCACGCTGACGATGGTATTCGGCTCTTGCTCGCTGACGACTGCCTGCATCGCTTGATGTTGGTGCGGATCGAGTTTGTCGCCCGGCTGCGGGTTGATTTCTTTAATGTGTGTGGCATCAAATGCTTTTTGCAGCTCGTTCAAAGTCATTTGCACACCCATTTTCAGCGCATCGAAATTGCCGCTTTGGTCCAGCAGCGCCATTTCGAGATAATCTTTAACCGGCAACATTTCTGCTGCAAATTTTTGTCCGGCGAATTTATGGGTATCGGCGATTTCCTGCTGATGGCGGCGGCGCAGGTTTTGCTCGTTTGCCAAACCGCGCAGCTCACTGTCTTTGAGTTGACCTTCCAACTCGGTGACACGCGCCTGCAGATCTTCGTAAGTCGGTTCTGCTTGTTTGGTTTCAACGGTTTCGGCAGTTTCTACGGCTGCCGCTTCTTCTGCTTCGTGTTGATGTTGTTCGTTATGCTCCGTCATTTCTGACATCCTTTTAGCGTGTTGATATTCGATATTTCATATATAAGGCCGTCTGAAAAAACTTCAAGCATTTGAACGTCGATTATCAAATGCCTTGTTAAAAGACGTTGGAAAACGGTAAGATAGCCATCTGATTTTATTCTTCAGACGGCCTCAAACATGAAAAAAGACCATTTGAATTCAACCGATTTTAATCTGTGGCACACCATCCGCGAAGAAACCGAAGCGGCCGCCGCGGCCGAGCCGATGCTGGCAAGCTTCCTGCACCAAACCGTGTTACGCCACGATTCGCTCGATTCGGTACTTGCCTACCATCTTTCCAGCAAGCTCGGCAGCCCGATTATGGATGTGCGTGCGCTGTTTGAAATTTATCAACAAGCTTTGAGCGTGGACACCCGTATCAGCAAATGCGTCGAGGCCGACTTGAAAGCCATTTATGAGCGCGACCCAGCTTGTGACGAATATTCGCTGCCGCTGTTGTATTTCAAAGGTTTCCACGCCGTACAGGCGCACCGTATCAACCACTGGCTCTATCAAAACGGCCGTAAAACGCTGGCGTATTTCCTGCAAAACCGCATGTCGGAAGTCTTCGGTGTTGACATTCACCCTGCCGCCCGTTTCGGTCACGGTTTGATGCTCGACCATGCCACCGGTTTTGTCGCCGGCGAAACCGCCGTCTTGGGCAACAATATTTCCATCCTCCACGGCGTAACGCTGGGCGGTTCGGGCAAAGAAAGCGGCGACCGCCACCCGAAAATCGGCAATGGCGTGATGATTGGTGCGAATGCCTCAATTTTGGGCAACATCCGCATTGGCGAAAATGCCAAAATCGGCGCAGGCAGCGTGGTGGTTGCCGACGTACCGTCTTCGATTACCGTTGTCGGCGTACCGGCCAAACCGGTCGGCCGCTCTTCCAAAACTCCGTCTGCCGATATGGATCAAAACATTCAATTATCGACTACGGATTTTGTGATTTAAGCAATCTGCCATTAAAAAAGGCCGTCTGAAAGATTTGTTCTTTCAGACGGCCTTTTATGATTTAAATCTTGGTGTTAACCGCGTTTGCGCAAGACTTCCAAGTGCGTTTTAACCTGCTTGACTTTCTCTTCGGTAAACAGCTTGGCAATATTTTTCCAAATGCTGTGATAACCGTAAGGCCCATGTTGCATTTCGGCTTTTGCCTCTTCTACCGACCAGCCTTGATAGATGATGCGGTACATTCCGGCAATCAAACCAGTACGGTCTGCACCGTGATAACAGTGGATAAGCACTGCGCCGTTTTGCTGTTGTTTTTCAATCAAGTATAGGATTTCCGCAATCTCTTTCGGCTTAATGCTCCATGACAGCAACGGACGGTTTAGCAAGGTCAAACCATGCGCTTTCAAATGGTCGTCATCGTTGCGGTCGAAAAAGCGCAAGTTGATCACGCTTTGAATGCCCAGTTTGACGATGGCTTCCCCATCTTCGGCAACAGGCTGCTCGCTGCGGTAAAGCTTGTCGTCAATACGATAAAGGTTGGCATCGTGTTTGACGGGGGTTGCCCAGCGTTCGGACTGAGCGGCTTTGCTGCCGTTATCCGGCGGCGCGGACGAGCAAGCGATGGGCAAGCCGGAAGCGAGAAGGCACAATAAAAGACGGCGCATAAAATTCCTGTATGAAAATCAATTGAAAATCAAAATATCATGCGATTCTATCAAAACCCGTTCGGATATTCTATCCGCGCAAACCGCGTTACAATAAAGCCTCTTTTTTCAGACGGCCTTTCATCATGACCTGCCTTGCTTGGAACACCACGCCTTCCCTTGCTACCCTTTGCCGCGCGATCGAACAACATACCGCGCCGCTTTATTTGATTGTCTGCCTGCCTGAAAACCATATTCCCGATTTTCCGCTGTCCAATCATCCCTCCGAGCTTGAAGGCTGTCTGAACAACCGTCTCGTTCAAGCCGTGAAATGTCTTCAGTTCAACAGCGTCAACGTTTTAGAAAACCTATTGCCTGATGTGCATCTCTGGCTGGTTCCACCACACCGCGCCGACCGCTTACACGAACATTTCCATCATATCGAATGGCAAACCGAAGCCATATCCCAAGCACACCCCTCTCCTCTGAAACCTTGGTTCAGACGGCCTGAACATCAAGCTGCGCCCGAACACGTACTGATTATCGGCGCAGGCATCGCCGGTGCAGCGACCGCACGCAAACTGGCAGAGCACGGCGTACGCGTTACAGTTTTGGAGGCAGGCAAAGCGGCGCAGGCAGGCAGCGGCAACCGCCAAGGCTTGCTCTACGCCAAAATCTCGCCACACGATACCGAACAAACCGAGCTGCTGCTGACAGGCTACGGCTACACGCACCGATTGTTGGAAGACTTGCTGCCTGATTCTGACGTATGGGGCGGCGACGGCGTATTGCATTTGAATTTTGACGAAAGCGAACGCAAACGCAATCAAGCCTTGGGTTTGCAACACCAGCATAAACACCTCTACCGCAGCGTATCCGCCGAAGAGGCTGCGCACATTGCAGGCATGGACGTATTTTCAGACGGCCTTTATTGGCCGCAAGGCGTATGGCTGAATCCGCCTGCCGTCGTTCATACCTTATTGAATCATCCGCTGATTGAGTTGTACGAACACTCGCCGCTGACTGCCGTATCGCATGACGGCACACAATGGACGGCACACACGCCAAACGCGCATTTCAATTCCAGCCATATCGTTTACTGTATGGGCGCGCACAGCCCGACTGCTGCCGACACCAATCTCTCCGCCCTGCCTTTCCGCCAAATCCGCGGCCAAACCGGCGTTGTGTCCGCCAGCCCGTTTTCACAAAAACTGCGTTGCGCCATTTCCGGCGAAAGCTACATCAGCCCGAGCTGGCAAGGCCGCCACTGCTACGGCGCGACATTTATCCTGAATAGCAACGATGAAACTTGGTATCCGCACGAAGAAAGCGAAAACCGCACCGCCCTGCAACAGCTCAATCCGCCATTGGCACAATCCCTGTTTGAGCAAGATTCGTTTTCAGACGGCCTTCAAGACACACAAGGCCATGCCGCCCTGCGTTGCGACAGCCTCGACCACTTGCCCGTTGTCGGCGCACTCGGCGACATTGCCGCCATGCAGTCCGCCTATGCCAAGCTGGCATTGGACAAAAACTACCGCCTCGACAATATCCCCTGCCCTTACCTGCCCAATGCCTACATCAATACGGCACACGGCACGCGAGGCCTGGCGACAGCCCCCATCTGCGCCGCCGCCATTGCGGCCGAAATACTCGGCTTGCCGCACCCACTATCGCAAAGACTGAGAACCGCGCTACACCCCAACCGCGCCATCATCCGCGCGATTGTTCGGCAGTATCCGTTGTTGTCCGTTTAAAATTTTCGTTTTAAATAAAAAAGATAGTGTATTACACCGTCAACAACATTTACATATCTTAAAGATACACAAGGTCTACGCCCCGATTTTTCGGGGCGTTTTTTCATGCCGATGTCTAATTTCGGTATCGGGAACGGTCGTAATCTTTACCTGTTTTATACAGTTGGTAGGCAATAACGGCAAGTTTGCGCATGATGGCGACTATTATCAGCTTCGGGGGCTTCCCCCTCGCTTTGAGACGAGCTGTAAAGGCTGGAAATGCGTTCATACGGTAGGCGACAAGTGCGGGCATATATAGGGCTTTACGGGCGTTCTTTTGTCCCTGTTTGGATATTCGGGGCTTTCCTTTGACGCTTGTTCCCGAATCTTTGATTTTTGGATCTAAACCGAGATATGCGGCAAATTGGTTTTGATTGGCAAAGTCGTAGCGTGTGAGTTTGGCGAGCAGGACGGAAGCGGCAGATTCGCCTATACCGTCTATGGTTTTCAGGCGGTTCTTCTTTTCGTTGTATATTGGATTTTGGCGGTAGAAGTCTTTGAGTTCGTTTTGTACGGTTGTTATAAGTCTGTTCAGATGGTCTATGGTGGTCTGTATGTGATGGCGGATAGTATCGGGGGCGGTTTGGTGTTTGGTCTGCTCTGCGGCTCTCTGCTGCTTAAGGCGGGCTATATAGTCTGTAATGGCTTGGAGGTATTTTTGCTCTTCTGTCGGCGGCTGCCATTCTTTGGGCTGCATTCGTCGGCAGTATTCGGCTATCAGCCTCGCGTCCTGTCGGTCGGTCTTGGTTCGTGTCTGTTCGGCTTCTCTAAAGCCTTTTATCTTGCTTGGATTGACTATGCTTACGATGTGTTTCTGTCTTAAGTGGGCGGCTATGGCTTCGTGGTAGATTCCTGTCGCTTCGCAACAGCAATGCACCGTTTCAGTGGTGTACTCCTGTATCCAGTCGTCCAACCGTCTGAATCCGTCCTCTATGTTGTCAAACCTCCGTTCATAAAAAATGCTGTCTGAAATCAGACAGCAGTCTATGGTTTTCTTTGATACGTCTATCCCTAAGTAGTACATTGTTTTGCCTTATTTATTCAGGCTCGTAGCCTTGTATAGTGTTCAAACTTGTTATGTACGGAAGCCCGCGCTTCTATCTTTTTTCCAAGCTATGGCTTCGGTCGTGCTTCGGAAGTCGCGGGCTGCGGTTCGGGTCATGAATCCGAACCCCTGAAAGGGCGGTTTTCCCGCTCAGGGCTTGGAACTCTGCGTTTTGCCTTCGGTGACCCTCCGGGGGCGTTCGCCACGTGGCAGAGGGTGGGGTAAAAAACACACCCCACCCCTTGCGGGCAGCGTCTTTGGGTGGGTTAGCGTCAAGGGGTATCCAAAAAGATTTATAAAGGCAAAAAGCACGCCTTTACAAATCTTTCTGGACGTCCTCCCCCTGACTTGTGTTAGGGTGTTCTATTTGGCTACGTTATATCCATAATAAATAATTACTGCTGCTCCTATTAACGACATTATGCACATCGGCAGAACGAAATATTTAAAAAATCCTCGCCAGCCTTTACGCTCATAGGTCGTTGCCGCCCATATCCCTAAAAAAAACGCCAATCCCGCATTCATCAATTTACCTTTCCACCCACATTCGTCAGGGCTTTATCATTGTATCCGTCATACATCAGATTTTGCGGGGTTGCCCCGCCCATTGTCAAGACCTGCGGGGCGTCGGGAGTGTATGCGGTCTCAGTCGGTTTTACAGCTTCTGCCGTCTTCGTTTTGTAGGGATTAAATGGTAAACCGTCTTTGACGTAGTTCAGGCAGGTTTGTTTGCCGATGTCTTTAATCTTCGTGCCTTGGTCGGTGTAGCAGGTGCAGCGGTTCTCTGCTTTGATACAGGCGGCAGGCCAAGGCATGACTTTTACGGCTTTGTTCATGCCGTCGTATATCGGTGCGGTTTCGGGGCGTTCGGCGATACGAGGCTGATAGTCTTCTTCTGTCAGATGGGGCTTTGGCGGTTCTGACGGCGTTTGCACCTTTGCGGCTGCGTACTGCCCCGCTGCGCCGTCGTCCGCCGCGGGAGCGGCTGCCGCCTGCGCTTCGGGGCTTGCCGCTTGCGCGGCAACGTGTGCCTGTGCCGTTTGTCCCGCTGTTTCTATTGGTTTTTCCATATTTTTCCAAAAGGAAGCGAAATAATACAAACCTCCACCAAGCATGGCTATTGCGATGGGTATCAGGTACAGAACCTTGCTACGCTTGGTTCTGATTTTGGTGTGTTCTTCAGCGGACTTGTACAGCCCATACACGCTTTTATCAAGCCTATACACGCTGATTAGGGCTTCCCTGATGTTTGCCCTGCTTTCAGGGTCTTTTGCGCCGCCTGTCGTCCATTCGAGCTTACGGCGCAGTCCTAAATTAGTCTTGCCGAAATGGGTGTGGTGTTCTATCAGTCCGCGCAAATGGACGTCTATCAGACGGGGATGTTGAGTTATCAAGAGGAAATCAAGACCACGGTGTCTATGTGTTTCAAGTTCGGCGACGTAGTCAGGTACTTTCGAACCGCTAGGACGTGGGCGGAATATGCGTTGGCATTCGTCAACAACGATAATCGCGCCCGGCGGTGCCCACTTCGGCCATGTCTGAATGCTTTCTCCTTCTGGTATTTCTTCATGTGGTATTTTCAGGTCAAGAATGCCGTCTACATAAAGCGGACGATTCATAAAGTCTTTTTGCTTGGCAAGCATGGAAACGACTTTCAGGGTTTTGCCCGAACCCGGTACGCCTGTTAACAGATATAACATGTTTTCTTCCTATTTCGACTGAATGATGGTAGACAGTTTTTTAAAGCCTTTTATGGATATTACGAAGCTGAACGCACCAAATATCCAATTCAGAATGACACCGAATCCCGCTATATACAGTATTTGCAAGGCTTCGTCGGGGAAACCGCCGATACTACGGCTTATTTCGTTAATGAAATAATCCTGCAAAGCATTCAGTCCTGTTACTGAAATAAAACTTAAACCTACGGCGGTCAGTATGCGCCCTGCTACAGACATAAGAACGCCTGTTATCAATGAAGCCCAGTTCATTTCACAATTCCTTTACGGATTCATATACAAAATAGGCGCAGGTCAGCACGCATATAGCGATGAAGATGGGGCGCAGTTTGCGTGCCAAGTCGCACAACGGGTCATAGCTGAACTCTACCTGTCCCAATGCACCGAAGTCTACGGAGCGGGGAGCGGGACACTTCCCGTCAGACTGGAATACGTCCAAAGGCTTGAAATTCAGGTCTATGGTCTGTTCAGGTAGTTGGATGTCTTCACCACTCGGCATACATTGCGCAGCATTCGGGTTTTTCTGACAAAAATCTTTTTCTTTGTCATTTTGATTCTGTTTATTTTGACTGTTCGACTCATTCGGTGTGTTTGGCGAATTCGGACTATTTGGTGCGTTTGGCGTGTCTGGACTCTCCTGTCTGCTCGGTGTTGTCTTTTCGGGCTTATTTGGTGCTTCTGGACTGTTTGGCTTTAAATCTGGACGTGGCACATAATCAACGCCCACAGTGCCATCTTGATTCATTTTGAATCTTGTTTGTTGTGGGGTGCTACTGCCTTCGGGTGTGTACGGCGCACTAAGCGCAGTATCAGGGCTGAATGTGCTTTGATCGGCAGATTGATTCATAACGCCCATTTTTGCCAGTTGGTTCATCAATTCTGCATGGTTTGTCTGATTGTTCTCAAGCATGCGTTTGAGGATGTCTAACATTTCTTTTTGTGTCAGCATAAAATCTTCGGCTTTTACTTCGCTTTGATTTTGTGCGAGTTTCTTTTTTTCTGCTTCTGGAACTGTACCTTCTTTATATGAATTGTAATAAACAATGACATATTTATCCGATGGAGTACTAACAGAAATTCTTGAAGGTGTTGCATTTGGAATGTCTATATCAACATGAGATACAAAACGACCTAAATATGCAGGAGAATTGTTCAAAGTATTACCTTCAGAACCATTGATATTGATTTCAGATTTAGAATAAAAAACATAATTTTGATAACTACTATCTATCTTTACTATCAGTTGATATTTAATCATTCCATTCTTTTTTGCTTCTTCGTCTTTCTTCTGTTCTTCTTTCTTCTGTTGGTCTTTTTGTTGCGCTTTTTGTGCTGCTTCGGCTGCTTTTTTAGCTGCTGCGTTTGCTACTGCTTTTTGATAGTTGCCTTGTGCTTCTGCTTCGCGTTGGGCTTGTGCTGCTTTCTGAATCGCATTAGATATTTGTTCTTGTGATGCCCCATCTCTTAATCCTGTTTTGTCTAAAAAAGAATTAATACCTGACCCGAGTCCAGTAATATCTAGTTTAGATAAACCTGTCAGAATTGCACCGACACCATTACGCGCAGCCATAGCCCAATCGCCATTTTTTATGTCTCTATATGTCCAAGCTGCATAATCAGAACCAATAGCCCCACCCATAGCAGTAGCACCGGCCAATGTCCCACCCAATACAGTTTCAACTTTACCAACGTTCACCCGTTGATTAACATTTGTGTTCATCGTGCCAGTTTCGCCATATCGGCCTGTAACCGTTACAGTTTTGCCTTGGCTACCATTAATATTTCCGCCATTTTTAGTTACTGTCGGTTTGCCGTTGTTCTGTACATCAACTTTCCAAATGCCTGTTTTTGGATCGTAGCCACGACGTTGCAGGGCTTGGTCACTTGGGAAACCTGCGTTTTGATGTTGTGCCGGCGGGGGCAATCCTACTTCTGCCCATGCCTGCCCTACGACCAAGAGCGAGCCAAGACATACAGAAAGACGGCTAATGTTATGGGCTTTACAATACCCAATAAAAATGCTGATTCGGGTGTCATTCTTCATTTCTTTCTCTCTGCCATAAAACCAGTTTCACAATAACGACAACTGCAAAAAGTGAAATCATTGCAAACATCATCTGTGTGCCGATTTGTTCGCCGAGACGGTAATATTTCATGCTGTCGCACTGCGGAAACTGAAGTTTTACGGTCTGTTCGTTATAAGTCCAAGTCTGCCCGTTAAAAACGAGGTGATGCAGCACCCCGTCTTTGTCTACGGTCGGTACGACTTGGGTCATCACTTCGTTTGTTGCCTGCTCTGCCGTTTCATGACAGATTCGACCGACCTGATAACCCATGTTGCACCTTATGCGGAACGTTTCACAGCGGATTTGATAACACTGATTGAAACGGCGGCAACGGCGAGGGCAATCGCTACAGCACCGACGGAAATAATGCCTGTTTTCAACGCGCCCAATTCGGTTTTAGCGGCATCAACCAGGCCGTTATCATCGGCAAATGCCAATACTGGCAATGCTGCAACGGTTACAAATGCGGCTGCTTGTTGAAATTTGGTTTTGATACTCATGATGTTTTCCTTTATGGAGTTAAAAAAATGGTTATGGCGGTGTTTCGGGGTCAAGTCAGGGGACACCGCCGAACCCCTGAAACTGGTTTATGATTCGTCAGAATAGTAGATGTTGTCTTTAAATGCACGAGGAAACACTTGCATGGAGACGATTTGCTGTGGCTTGTAGCCTTCATACTTTTCAGGGTGTTTTGTGCGAACTTCGCAAAGGCGGGTTTCCGTGTCTGAACGGATAATCAGACCGACATAGTGAGTCTTGCTGAATGTGCCGTCTTGGTTTTTGCGTTCACGTGTGAACATTCGATCAAAAGAGGCGATAACAAACATACCTTGTCGGCGTTCTGTTTCTTGTGTCATGTTTTTTCCTTTCTTTAAGGTCTGGGTTACTGGTATTCAACGGTTCGGGGGCGGGACGGGAGGGGCGCTCACACACGGCTTGCGCCGTTCGCCTTACTTCGTAAGTGCGGTTTCGCGCCCATCCCGCCCCCGAACCAAAATCAACGGTTACGGGTTTCGCTACATATTGATGATGGTTTCTCGGTTTTTAAATGCCCATTTCGGGCTTAGGACAGAGGCTAAGACGGTGTTGTAATTGTCTTGGGTAATTCTGGGCAGGGCTGCGCGGTGTTTCCATTCGGCCACGAGGTTCAGATAGCTTTCTACCTGCTCAACCCACTTTTTTAGCTTGCGTCTCCACTCTTTCGAACCTTTGGACACAAAAGCAAAATTGCTGTTTGCCACTTTCCAAACGGATTTTTTATCCATGCTGGTACGCACGAGCCTATAACCTTTGTCTTCTGGCAGGCGGATGTTGATGTGTTTGCTGATGTATTTGGATACGTATCGCGCCAAGCCTTTGCTGTTGGTTTTGACCGGCAACAGTTCAGTACGGCCAAAGCCGTATTTGTGGACGTTTTCGCGGAGCAATGCCCACAGTTGGCGCAATGTGGGATTGGCCGAGCTGTATCTGCCTGCGGCGATTTCGCGGAAATTCAGGCCGCGCCGTATATCGACACGAGTATTTACGATTAAGTGGAAATGGATACGGCCTTTCTTCGTGCGCTCGTATACGCAGACGTATTCGGGGAAATGGCGTTTTAGAAAGTTGGTTCTTAAGCTATGGAAACGACGTTGCGCTTCTTTCGGGTCGGTTACGTCATCGGCAAAAGTCAGGGTTAGAAAGCCGACTTTGTTCAGGCCAAAGGCTTCGATGAACGCTTTGACGTTCATTTCTAGGGCGGTAGTGGATTTTTTGTAAGAAGTTGAAAACTCGTTCAGCGTGTCCGCTTTACGGTTTTCATACTGACTTGGCAACTGCTTGATTTCGCCGCTGTTTGCGGTCTCAATGCAGTTGTTACTATTAAGACAAGGAAGAGCGCGTTCCGCGCTGCGCGAAGCGGAACGGTTCATGATTGCACCTCCGCCATCAGTGCGGATACGCTTAATTGACCGTATAAATCGGCTTCGCCGTAAGTGATTTGGGGATTGTTGGGATTGCGGATAGAAAAAGCTTTTGTTTCCAAGCAATCAAGCGTTCCGCAGGTCTCAGAAAACAGGCGGAAGATGTAGGCAACGGGATTTTTTTCGGGTTGCGGTGTAATTGTGTAGTAGGCAAATTTTGACATTTCAGACCCCTTGAAAAGTCGGCTAATCGGAACTTGTCAAGGGGTTTTGTTTGTAATTTACACTCCCTTAACGGAGTGCAATATATAAGTGCAATATATAAGGCCGTCTGAAAGTCATCAAAACTTTCAGACGGCCTTTAGCTATCCGTTAACTGCTTAGAATTTCCATTCCAGCGATACAGCGTAATTGCGGCCTGGGGCGCGGTAGCGGTCTAAGCCTTTGCCATCGCGGTCAACCCCGTTGGTGGTGCTGTAGCTGTACCAACCTTCCTTTCTGTTCTAATTACCTTAGAACTTAGCTTCAAGCGTGAAGTTGTAGCTTCTGCCGGGGGAGGTGAAGCGTTCTATACCGGCATGGGTTTTGTTGTCAACGCGGTTGACTGTACCGAATTCGCGGATGCTGCGCAGCGATTCCCAAGTATAGTATTTTTTGTTGCCGATGTTGTACGCACCGGCGCGCAGGGTGAAGTATTTGCCCAAGTTGACGTAGCCTGTCAGGTCGAAAAGCGTATAGGCTTTGCTGTGCTTGGCAAATGGCCATGGGTTGTTCAAATCATCACTGCTGTGAACGGTGTCAGACGGTTTTTTAGCTGCGGTGTGTGTCAGGTACGCATTGATACCCCAGCGTTTGGAGGGAGCATCGTAGCCCAAATTGTAAACGGCAGACCACGGGGAAAGGGCGTTAATCGGGATTTCCTGTCCGTTGGTTTGTTTGGCTTTGCCTTTGATGTAGCTGACATTAACACCTGCGTGCGTGCCTTGCGGCAAACCGATGCTGTCAAGGTTCCATGTGCCGTTAAATTCCAAACCTTTCACCCATGCGGAGGAACGGTTTTGGTTTTGCCAAACGGGTGAGCTGACCAATGCGGTACCGTCGGAAATCGGCGCGTAATTAGGGCTGTTGGGATTATCGGAAGATACGCCCATGTAGGTCAGTTCGATAAAGTTGCGGTAGCGGGTTTGGAAGCCGGAGAGTTTAAAGTTTCCGGCTTTGCCACTGCCGGCAAGTCCCAGTTCGAAGTTTTTGGCGGTTTCTGCCTTAAGGTTAGGGTTTGCTTTAAGGTAGAAGTCAGGATGCGGGAACAATAGCCAGGTTTCGTCTGAAGTCGGCGCGCGGAAGCCAGTGCTATATTTTGCCAAAAGATTCAGACGCGGCGTGAATTTCCAGTCTAATCCTAAACCGTAGCTGAAACCGCTGTGTTTACGCTCGCTGCCAAGATAGGGGATTTGACCGCGGATGGCAGGGGTATAGTTGGGGTTGTCCTTGGCTTTGCTGCTGCTGTTGTCGTAGCGAAGCCCGGCATTGAGGCGGTATTGGCTGCTGTCGCCGAATTGGAAGGTGTTGTTCCAGTAGGCAAAACGGTTTTTGGACGAGCTTTCGACCAGCATAGTCAATTCTTGGTTGTTGGACGTTTGGTATTTCGGGTCATATAGGCGTACCCAATAGCTATGGTCGCTATTACCGTTATCGTTTTTGGAGCCACCTAATCCGTATTGCATTGCCCATACCGATTTGGAGAAGTCGATTTGTTTTTCGGCATCGGCACCGAATTGGGTATTTTTTTGACGGATGTTGCGGAACATATGGTACACGTCGCTGTTGACACCGTTACGGCCATAATCCGTCGGCAAGTCCCAGGTCCAAGTGCTCATGTCGATGGTTTGACGGTCGTAACGCAGGTTGAGGTTGTCCCATGGTCCTTTGTCAAGTTGGTTTTTGTATTCGAAACCGATGCGTTTGCGGTAGGAAATATCTTGACGGGAACGGGTGTCGCCCAGTGCGTCGCCTTTCCAGTCTGCCGCCCACATATTGGACAATTCAATCGTCGTGCGGTCGGTGCGTGAATCTTCGTAAATCCAGCCGATACGGTTTTTATCGTTGAAGTTGTAACCCAGTTTGAACAGGGTGCTTTTGTTTTCCCAGTCTTGAGGGTCAGGTTTGCTGCGCGCTACACCGCGGCTGCCGTAGTTGGTCATACCAGCATTCGGACTCCAGCTTTGTTTGTTGTCAGTGATGACGGTATCGGCAGCGTCGCTGTTGTTTTTGGTTTCTTTACCGAAACGGCGGGTGTAGACCATCAATGCGTCCAGACCCAACCAGGTTCCTGCGGCGGTTATGCTGCTGAATTTTTGGCTGTTGCGTCCGATATAGCCGCCTTTAATGCCTAAGTGGTAGGGTTTTTCTTCGGAAACATAGTCGCTTGCGGATTTGGTTTTGTAGTTGACGGCACCGCCCAATGCGCCGCTGCCGGATTTAAGCGAGTCCGCGCCTTTGTTAAGGGTTACTTCCGAAAAGTTTTCGGGTTCGGAAGTGTTGCGGTTTGCATTGAAGTTGCCGTATGCACCGAACAACTCTTGAAACGCTTCAGACGACCTGCTTTCTGCTTGTGCCAGTCCGTCCACGTTGATGGCAACGCGGTCTTTATCGACACCGCGTATGGTAAAGCCGTTGGAACCGGAACGTCCGCCTTCAACGACGCTGATGCCCGGATCGTAACGCACCAAGTCGCTTTCATCGGAGACCATTTGTTTATCCAAAACCTGACGGCGGATTTTCTCTTCACCGAGTTTTTGTACTTTGCGGCCGCCAATGACTTTGACTTCATTCAACTCCTGATAAGCTTGAGGAATAGGATCGGCCGCTAAGGCAGGGAAAGTTTGGCTGACAATAGCTGCCAGCAGTACAGGTTTAAAATGGAAGGACATTTTTTGCCTCTTAATATATATTGATTATCTATTATGGAATGCTTGATGTGCGGTTACTTGCTGACAGGTGTCAAACTTGTATCCGTCGTATTGCGGTCGTCATCATTCTTCACGCCGCCGAACACGGTATCCAACGATTTATCGGCATCAAAGGTAACTTTACCGCCTATACTGACTTCTGTTTTATCGCCGTTAAATTGACCAAAGAATTTCCCTTCGACTTTGCCGTTTTTACCATCGGATTCGGCAGTGCCTGAGAAATCAACGCCGTTGATGCCTACATCTTTCATCACAACGTCCGGACCGTAATCAGCATTACCTAAAATCGTGCCGCCGAGTTTGTTGGTGTTGAAATTGGCTGTCAGCAGTGAAAGTTTGGGCGTGTTTTTTTCAGACGACCCGGAGGATTTGCCCGGATCGTAGGTTGAGGTAACGATATTGCCGTTGCGGACGCGGACAGCCCAAACTTCGTATGTAGTCTTGCCTTTTGCCACTGTACTGTCTGACGGAGTGTAATAAGACGGTTTCGCCGTTCCGACGGGTTTGCCGCCGATAAACAGGTCTGCCGTGCCGTCTGCATTTATCCATGCGCCGAATTTGAGGTGGTCCTGTTTGGTTGCCGGTGCATAGGTGAATTGTCCCGAACTACTGCAACAGACAAACAGTTTGCCACCTTCAGATAAAGGTTGTCCTTCATGGCGTGTACGAAGGGCATAAGACGGGCTGGAATATGATGGGACAATCGGATCAGAATATGAACTAATATTGTAATAGTTACCAGAAGGGGTTTGATAGACATATTGTTTATCGGTATAGCTGTAGCCCCATGATGTTTTCACTTCGAGTTCCGCTTCACGCAGACTGCCGCCTTTACCGGAAAGGGTATTAATGGTCTTTACTGCATTGCTTTCATCGCTCAGCTTAACATTGGCAATAGGTTGCGCTGTCGGAATAGCAACGGGAACTTTGGGTTCAGATGCACCTCCACCTGCACATGCAGTCAAAATAAAGGTAGTTGCAATAGGCACTATAAATACATTAATTTTCATAACCAATCTCTCTAAAATACAAGCTTCTCAGATACAATAATGATAAGTATTACTAATAATATGCAATATTGTGTAACAAATATTTTATTTTAGCAATACCAATATTTTTTCTATCAGTAGTTAGGGTGAATCTTTATGCTATCCCCTCTCTGTTAAATATATTTACGTAATTTATAATCCTATAAAAATAAATAAGTTATATTTATTTCGTAAATTTGCCGTTATAATGATAAATCTAAATACGAATCTGTATTTTTTATGCAAAAATAAAATCACCTGAGATGTTTCAGGCAGTTTTATGATAAGAGCAAATCCCTTATTAGAAACGATTTGCCCTCAGATATACATATATTTCGGATGACTTTAAATGCTAAAAATAAAACAAAAAATTGTCTCAGCTTCTTTGTGCTACCTATTGCCGTCAGCAGCCTTTGCTGAATTTCCCGAAGAGGGTGTTCGGCAGAATATTTCTTCTCAGAATACTGCTGTACAAGCACAACAGAAACAATGGTTAGATATTCTATCTGAGGAGGAAAGGTCGCCTGAAAAGAATGAGAATATAGGCAGGCCAACTCTGGTTAACGATGATTTTTTAGCGGCAAACCCGCATATTCTTGAAGACGCACTGGTTCAAGCACTTAACAGCAATAGCGCAGACCTGGTTTCCTCGCTTGTCGCCCTTTACCGTAAACAGCCCAACCACAATCCCAAACTGATTGCGCGTACCGATGCTTTGCTGGCAAAGCTGAAAGGACGGACTTCCGAAGCGGTCGAACGTTATCGTACCCTTTATGAATCTGACGTTTCAGACGACCGTATATTGTTGGATTTGGCAGCAGCAGAGTTTCAGGACTATCGCTTGGGTGAGGCAACGATGCATTTTCGCCATGCCGCGCAACGCGATATACCCACCCCCGTTTTGGAAAATGTTAAACGTTTTCAAGAAGCCGTCAAACGGCAGACAGAATGGAAATGGTCTGGCGGAATTAGCCCTGTGCATAACGATAATGCCAACAACGCTGCTCCGCGTTATTGCATCGAAACAAAGGGGCAAAACGCATGCAGTGTTACCCTACCTGTCAGTGCCAACGGCTTGAATTACGAATTGAACACCGAAAAACTTACCCCATTGTATGGGCATCACGCCATCAAATTCCGCGCCAACCTCAGCGGCACAAGCTATTTTTTCGACCGCCAATCGGCTTACGACGATGCGTTCGGCAGGGCTTATTTGGGCTGGCAACGCAAGGACGGCAAACAAACCGTCAGCGTTTTACCGTTTTATCAGGCACAGTTGGCAGGCAGCAGCGAGTTTGACAGCAAAAAAGAAAATAACCGCCGCGTTGCACCTTATATGCTGGCTCACGGAGTTGGCGTACAACTTTCGCATATGGTCAATCTCGGCAATGCGACTCAACTTTACTACTCACTGGAACGCTACCGCCAAAACTATCGGGAAACTGATCGTGCACTGCGCAATGATGGTTGGCACGACAGTACTTATCTTTCCCTGGCTCGCCGTTTTGGCAACACGACTCTGTTCGGCGGTTGGCAATACAACCGCTTTGTTCCTGAAAACAAAAACATACACAATATTGAGAACAATGCAGCCTACCACCGCAACGGTTTCAATATAGGTTGGATACAGCAATGGCAGGTTTTAGGTGGGCTTAACAGCAGACTTACCGCTTCATTTGCCAACCGTCGCTATAAAGGCATTATGGCATTCGGCACGGAGCCGCAACGCAATCGGGAGCGCGCTCTCTCTATCAATCTTAGTCACAACAAATTATCTTATAAAGGCATTACCCCTACTTTGAATTATAGTTATAGTCACACCCGTAGCAATGCACCCTATGCAATGCGTAATATTCATCAATGGTCATTAGGTGGTGAATGGAATTTTTAAAAGAGAATCAAATCTGAGTAGGTATAAGACAGCAACCCGTTCAAACAAAACTTTGTAGTGTAATTAAAGGTCTCTGCAAACATCTACGCCGAGACCTTGTCTGTTTGATTTAATTATTTTTTAGAGTCTGTGCGGTGTCATACCTTCAGGTGCTTCCGCACCTTCCGGCAAACCGAAGGTTTCACGCAGAATCACTTTATAGAATTCAAAAGCTTCGCACGCACCTTGAATGGCTTCCGCCTCGGCTTCGGGAGTCAAGTTCAAAGCGTTCAGATGCTCGACAAAAGCGCGCCAGTGTTTGCCTCGGCCGTTTGGATGAGGAGCTAGGTGGCGTGCGCCGAATTCACCGGTGTATTCGAGTTTTTGAGCGTGTTTGAACAAGAATGCCGCGCCCAAATTAGAACCTTCGGCACAATACAGCCAGCCGATGGCTTTATTACCGGTTTCGTGTGGCAATTCTTTGTCAAATTTGTAAGGCTCTTCGCCCAAGTCTTTCAAGTCTTGAGTCACGGCATCGTAACGCGCCATGTATTCAAGCTCTGGAATGGCTTTGTTCAATTCGGCATCTTTATAGATGTGGTCGACGGCCTTATGGAAAACAGATTGAAGTTTCAAGAATTTGATGTAGTTTTCTTTGCTGGAAAAAGGTTGAACGGACATAACCAAGTTATCAACGCTGTCGTGTGTAACTGTGGTTTGCTCTTTTAAGCGTTTGGCGAAAGTCAGCTCTTGTGTTTCACTCATGATGTTTACTTTGAATTAAGAGACTAATAGTTTCAGATGGTTTCAGACGGCCTTTATGGTTAAAAATCCGTCTAATTTGAAAAGAATCGTTTTAAAAACAAAGAAGATAATTTTTAGCCTACTTCAGGTTCGTTGACCGTGTACCTTACACAAATCTACAAGGATCATCGTGTTTTTAAATATTGAGAATATATCTTATTTTTATCCTAATGGAAATAAACCAAACTAAGACCTATTAATAAAATTTAACGGTCCATAGCAATAAACTTCTGAAGTCTTTTCAAACTTTTCAGACGGCCCAAACCTTATTAAGCAGCCGCCATTCAATCAAATATCGACCTAAATTTGGGCTATCCTTCTGTTTTCCTTTATAATGCGACACTCTTTGCACCTTCTTTATCCCCTGCCGAACCATGAAACGGATTCCTGCCTACCATCGCTGGTGGCGCTACAAGTCTTATCTTCCTGATGCGACGCTGCCTGCACATACGGTGGAATGCCCGGATTGCGGCTGCCGTATGGATATTCCGCACCTGCGTCAGGGGCAGGAAGCGCATTGTCCGGTGTGCAACCATGAAATTGTGGAGGTGGAAAACAATCCGTATATCGCGCCAATTGCCTATGCGCTGACAACCTTGATTCTAATGGCGTTCGCGTACAATATGGTGTATATCCGCGTGGATTTGTTCGGCGTGACATCGATTTTGTCGTTGCCGCAAATGATGCGGCTTTTAATTTCGCTGGATTACGGTTTTCTGGCGGAAGTGATGTTTATCCTCACCTTTGGTGCGCCTTTACTGTTTTTACTGCTCTGCCTTTATGTTTATACGGCCTTGATACGCGAAAGGGCCTACCCTGCGCTGCGCTTTGCAACGCGTGTATTGGTGCGGCTGCGTCATTGGATTATGGTGGATGTGTTTTTCATTTCCACTTTGGTGGCGTATATCAAGCTTTCGTCCGTTGCTACAGTGGAATTCGGCTCGGCGTTTTATCTGATGTTTCCGTTGTCGGTCATGCTGATTCGGACTTCGGTATCGATTCCACAGCATTGGGTTTATTATAAGATTCACCGTTTAACCGGCGGCCATGCGGTTCAGACGGCCACTGAAGACAAAATCTGTTGCAGCCGCTGCCTGTATTTCCGCAATAAAGATGAGCAACCTTGCGGCGTTTGCGGTGCGGACTTATACCGCCGCCGCCCGAAAAGCCTGAGTATTTCGCTGGCGTTTTTAATGGCGGCGTTTATCCTGTATTTCCCTGCTAACATCCTGCCGATTATGATTTCGTCAAATCCGACAGCTTTGGAGATCAACACGATTTTCAACGGCATTGTTTATATGTGGGACGACGGCGACCGATTGATTGCCGTGATTATCTTTAGTGCCAGTATTATGGTGCCGGTTTTGAAGATTATTGCGATGGCGGTTTTGATTTATTCCGCATACTTCAAACCCGTGATGAGCGTGGACAAAATGTCGGTTTTGTATCGGATTACCGAATCCATCGGTCGCTGGTCGATGATTGATATTTTTGTGATTATTATTTTGATGAGTTCGTTCCACACCAATATGGCGCGCGTTGTGCCGGGTGGTGCGGCGGTTTATTTCTGCCTGGTCGTTATTTTGACCATGCTTTCGGCCTATTATTTCGATCCCCGTCTGATTTGGGACAAGCAACAGCAGCTTTCAGACGGCCTTGATTCTGACCAGACCTTAACACAATGAAAAAACACGATTCTTCACCCAATTATCACGCCCCGGCGCGTGTCAAGAAAACCAATGTCTTCACGTCTATCGTGTGGCTGATTCCGCTGATTGCGCTGATTGCCGGCAGCTGGCTTTTGGTGAAAGACATCCGCAACCGCGGCCCTGTCGTTACCTTATTGATGGACAGCGCCGAAGGCATCGAAGTCAACAACACCATTATTAAGGTGTTGAACGTCGATGTCGGACACGTTACCCGCATCAAATTGCGCGACGACCAAAAAGGCGTGGAAGTTACTGCCCAGCTCAGCGCCGACGCCAAAGACCTTATCCGCAGCGATACCCAATTTTGGGTGGTCAAACCGCGTATCGACCAAAGCGGCGTTACCGGCTTGGGAACCTTGCTTTCCGGCTCATATATTGCATTTACACCGGGTAAAAGCCAAGAAACCAAAGATGTATTTGTCGTCCAAGACATTCCGCCGATTGCCGCCATCGGTCAAAGCGGCCTGCGCCTGAATTTGATCGGCAAAAACGACCGCATCCTCAACGTCAGCAGCCCTGTTTTGTATGAAAACTTTATGGTCGGCCAAGTAGAAAGCGCGCATTTCGACCCGTCTGACCAAAGCGTACATTACACTATCTTCATCCAAAGCCCTAACGACAAACTGATTAATTCCGCCAGCCGTTTCTGGCTGGAAAGCGGCATTAATATCGAAACCACAGGCAGCGGTATCAAACTCAACTCCGCCCCTCTGCCTGCCCTGCTGTCCGGCGCGATTTCCTTTGACTCTCCTAAAACAAGCGACAGCAAAAACGTCAAAAGCGAAGACAGCTTCACGCTTTATGACAGCCGCAGCGAAGTCGCCAACCTGCCTGACGACCGCTCGCTGTATTACACTGCGTTTTTCAAACAATCCGTACGCGGCCTGACTGCCGGTTCGCCTGTTGAATACAAAGGCCTGAATGTCGGCGTGGTTTCCGATGTCCCTTATTTCGACCGCAACGACAGCCTGCATTTGTTTGAAAACGGTTGGATTCCCGTACGCATCCGTATCGAACCTTCCCGTTTGGAAATCAATGCCGACGAGCAAAGCAAAGAGCATTGGAAACAACAATTTCAGACGGCCTTAAACAAAGGCCTGACCGCCACCATCTCCAGCAACAACCTGCTGACCGGCAGCAAAATGATTGAGTTGAACGATCAGCCTTCTGCCTCGCCTAAGCTGCGGCCACATACCGTTTATGCAGGTGATACCGTTATTGCGACCCAAGGCGGCGGTTTGGACGATTTGCAGGCAAAAGTGGCCGACTTGTTAGATAAGTTCAACAATCTGCCATTGGATAAAACCGTTGCCGGCTTGAACGGTTCGCTTGCCGAACTCAAGTCCACACTCAAATCTGCCAATGCCGCCCTAAGCTCTATCGACAAACTGGTCGGCAAACCGCAGACACAAAACATTCCGAACGAGTTGAACCAAACTCTGAAAGAGTTGCGTCAAACCCTGCAAGGCGTATCGCCTCAATCGCCTATCTACGGCGACGTACAAAATACGCTGCAAAGTTTGGACAAAACCTTAAAAGACGTTCAACCCGTGATTAATACTTTGAAAGAAAAACCCAACGCGCTGATTTTCAACAGCAACAGCAAAGACCCTATCCCGAAAGGAAGCCGATGATGCGCCTCTTCCCGATTGCCGCCGCCCTGACGCTTGCCGCCTGCGGCACTGCGCAAAGCACACAATATTTCGTCCTGCCCGACAGCCAGTACATCCGACCTGCTGCGCATGGCAACGAAATCGCAGTCAAAGTCAACCTTGCCGAACCGCTTGCCAACGGCGGTCTCGTTTACCAAACCGATGCCTATCATGTGAATCTGGCGAAAAACCACCTGTGGGCGGCGCCGCTCGATGGCGCGTTGGCAGCAAATCTCAGTAACAAGCTCAACCGCCTCAATCCGCATCGCACCTTCGTGCCTGCTTCACGCAGCCAAAGCAGCCAAACCCTGAAAGTCTATATCGAAGCCTTCCAAGGCAGCTATCAGGGGCAGACCACCATCAGCGGTTATGCACTATGGCCGGACGGACGCAGCAAACCGTTTAACGCCATCACGCCACAACAAGGTGACGGCTATACCGCCATGCTCGAATCGTTGGAAAACGGTTTGTCACAGGTTGCCGATACGATTGCCTATTAAACGAAAGGCCGTCTGAACATTTTCAGACGGCCTTTTTCATGTTTCAAACATTCATCACAACGCGCGGTCAAAATACAAAGCCACGCCGGAACGCTCACTCATCGCCAACAAATAATCCATCAATTTTTGCGGCCATTGAATACCGCGCACAACGGTCAGGTTGCGCAAAATAGGGAACGTCAGGATATCTTCCAAACTGATTTCACCGCCCAAGCCCTCGCCTTCGCATACCAGCGCTTCCAGCTCAGCCAAATCTTGATGCAGACGCTCCAGATATTGTGCCGTTTTATTCAGATTAGTCTCGAAATTGCCGATACTTTTCTCTTTTTTGTCGATAAAGTATTTTTTCGCTTCATCGGTCTCAAATTCGGGCAGGCCGATTTTAACCATGCGCGGCTGTACCAATTTGTTATTGTATTCGCCCACTTTGTCCAACCAAGCCTGCACTTCTGGACGAACCTCTTCTTTCAGACGGCCTTGATCGATGTAACGGACAATATCCAAACTCTCGCCCATAAACGAACCGTCTTCTTTTTGCAAAATCGGCACTTGTTTTGAGCCAATCATGCCAATAGGCGTAGCTTCGTCATCGTTCGCCAAGACAACTTCTTCCACCGCCACATCACGCAAGCCGAAAATCATCCGCGCACGGACGCAAAACGGGCAATGGTCGTAAATATACAGTTTCATCGAAATGCTCCTTAAAATTTCAAAACGGTTAACCATAACACCCAAGGCCGTCTGAAACAAGGCTTCCTGAAACATAGTGCAGCATTCGCATACAAATCTAGGGCTGTCGGCAATAAACTGTTACAATGGCAACGTTTTTATCAAAAAGAAAAAAACGCACGCCATGACCACTATTCGCCAAACGCCCCAAACATCGAGTGCAACGCTGGAAGGCCTCCTCGCTTGGTTCGACGGCTATGTTGCCGCGCTGCCCGATTCCGATAAAAACCTGATTCAGACGGCCTTTGACTTAGCTAAAGAACATTACCCCGCCGATGCCCTAACAACTTACGGCGAGCCATTGCTGGAACATTTTCTCGGCTCGATGCAAATCGTCAGCGAACTCGACCTCTTGCCTGATGCCGTGGCCGCTACGATTTTGTCCGACATCGGCAAATACGTTCCCACTTGGCGCGAATTGGTTACCGAACGCTGCAACAGTACCGTTTGCGAGCTGGTCAAAGGCGTGGACGAAGTACAGAAACTGACCCAATTCGCCCGCGTAGACAGCCTTGCCACGCCGGAAGAGCGCGCCCAACAAGCCGAAACCATGCGTAAAATGCTGTTGGCGATGGTTACCGACATCCGCGTCGTCCTGATCAAACTGGCCATGCGTACGCGCACCCTGCAATTTTTAAGCAACGTTCCTGACAACCCTGAAAAGCGCGCCGTTGCCAAAGAAACCCTCGACATTTTTGCCCCGCTCGCCAACCGCTTGGGTGTGTGGCAACTCAAATGGCAGCTCGAAGATTTGGGCTTCCGCCATCAAGAGCCGGAAAAATACCGTGAAATCGCCCTACTTTTGGACGAAAAACGCACCGAGCGCCTCGAATACATCGAAAACTTCCTCAATATCCTGCGTACGGAACTGAAAAAATACAATATTCATTTTGAAGTTGCCGGAAGACCGAAGCATATCTACTCCATTTACAAAAAAATGGTGAAGAAAAAGCTCACTTTCGACGGCTTGTTCGACATCCGCGCCGTACGGATTTTGGTGGACACCATTCCCGAGTGTTACACCACGTTGGGCATTGTCCACAGCCTCTGGCAGCCGATTCCGGGCGAGTTTGACGACTATATCGCCAACCCGAAAGGCAACGGCTATAAAAGTTTGCACACCGTTATCGTCGGCCCGGAAGACAAAGGCGTGGAAGTCCAAATACGTACCTTCGACATGCACCAATTCAACGAATTCGGTGTTGCCGCCCACTGGCGTTATAAAGAAGGTGGCAAGGGTGATTCCGCCTATGAACAGAAAATCGCTTGGTTGCGCCAACTCCTAGACTGGCGCGAAAACATGGCTGAAAGCGGCAAAGAAGACCTTGCCGCCGCCTTTAAAACTGAGCTGTTCAATGACACGATTTATGTTTTGACCCCGCACGGCAAAGTACTCTCCCTGCCTACGGGCGCTACCCCCATCGACTTTGCCTATGCCCTGCACAGCAGCGTGGGCGACCGTTGCCGCGGTGCAAAAGTCGAAGGACAAATTGTGCCGCTGTCCACGCCTTTGGAAAACGGACAACGTGTTGAAATCATTACCGCCAAAGAGGGAAATCCTTCCGTCAACTGGCTCTACGAAGGCTGGGTCAAATCCAACCGCGCCATCAGCAAAATCCGTGCCTATATCCGCCAGCAAAATGCAGATACCGTGCGCGAAGAAGGTCGCGCCCAATTGGACAAGCAGTTGTCAAAAATCTTCCCCAAACCCAATCTGCAAGCATTGGCGGAAAAACTCGGCTTCAAAAAAACTGATGAACTCTATACGGCCATCGGTCAGGGCGAAGTTTCCAACCGCGCCATCCACAAAGCCTGCGGTGCGCTGAATGAGCCGCCTCCCGTGCCGATTGATGAAACCAATATCGTCAAGCAGTCCAAAATCAAAAAAGGCGGCAAAAACGGCATTTTGATTGACGGCGAAGACGGCTTAATGACCACACTTGCCAAATGCTGCAAACCGGCACCTCCTGACGATATTGTGGGCTTTGTTACCCGCGACCGCGGTATTTCCGTCCACCGCAATACCTGCCCTTCTTTCCGCCACCTTGCCGAGCAGGCTCCGGAAAAAGTGTTGAACGCAAGCTGGGCAGCCTTGCAAGAAGGACAAGTGTTTGCCGTCGATGTTGAAATCCGCGCCCAAGACCGCTCCGGTTTGCTGCGCGATGTTTCGGATGCGCTGGCGCGTCATAAACTCAACGTTACCGCAGTGCAAACCCAATCGCGCGATTTGGAAGCCAGTATGCGCTTTACCCTTGAAGTCCGCCAAGTCAACGACCTGCCGCGCGTATTAGCCAGCTTGGGCGACATCAAAGGCGTTTTAAGCGTAACGCGCTTGTAGTTCTAACGCACCAAGCAAATCTAAAGGCCGTCTGAAAGCAACTTTTTCAGACGGCCTTTTAAGTTTTTAAAACGCCAATATCTCAACGCCGCAAGTTATCTTTCTTAAAAAGTCAGCCGCAGCCTTAGTCACCTCAATATATAACCCCCTCTTCTATTCTTACAACCAGTTGTTATTTCCTACCGGCATCATTCTCAGGCAAACTTATTATCCTCATGATAAACAAGATATTTCCAATTTAAGAGAGCCTCATGAATACACGAGATTTGTACCCTCACGAGATTTTACAGGAAGCCATCGGCAAGAGCTGCGCCAAGTCTGAGTTCAGCATCAAAATGTTGGTGATTTTGAGTTTTTTAGGCGGCGGCTATGTCGGCTTCGGCTATCTTGCCTGCCTGCGCGTCATCAGTGGCATTCCGGCCGAATGGAACGGCCTGGCCGCCCTTTTGGGTGCGTCTGTGTTCCCGATTGCGCTGATTTGCATCTTAATCGGCGGCGGTGAGCTGGCAACAGGCAATATGATGATTATGGCTTTGGGCAGATTAACCGGCCGCGTCAGCACCTACAAACTGGTACGCAACTGGCTCATTGTCAGCTTGGGCAATCTGGCAGGCGCTGTTGCCATGGCCTATTTCCTCGGCCACTATGTCGGCCTGGCAGAGGGAGCGGCTGCGGCTAAAACCATTGCCATCGCCGAAGCCAAAGTTAATATGGACTTTGGCCGTGCATTCGTCTCCGCTATCGCATGTAACTGGATGGTGTGCATGGGTATTTGGTTCTATTTCGGCTCACGCCATACTTCAGGCCGCATTTTGGCAACTTGGTTTCCGGTCATGATCTTCGTGTTAATCGGTTTCCAACACTTTGTTGCCAATATGTTCATCATTCCGGCCGGTATTTGGGCGGGCGCAAATGTCAGCTGGGGCCAATTTTTCTACAATATGATTCCCGTCTTCTTAGGTAACGTCCTCGGCGGATCGTCTTTTGTTGCCGCTTTCTATCTTTTCGCTTATAAACATTTGTTAAAAGATGATTTTTCTATTTAGTTCAAACTGACTCACTACCCCGTATTCATCAGAAATACGGGGTAGTGCCGTTATCAGGCCGTCTGAACAGCTCGTTTCTGTCGCATAATTACGCTTTTTCTCTGCGTAACGTTTCATTTATAGGAAAGATAGTTTCATTGTCTTTCCTTTTCTCCAATTTAAGATAATTTTTGCAATCTTTTGTTTTCAAATAACTTCCCCTCAAAAGTGCTGCGATTTTTCATAAAGCCCGTGTTCCGTGCTTTGCAAAACAAAAAATTTACTGTATTCTGAATTTAATTATTTACAATTTAATATGGATTGGTTACATATCCTATTGTATTTGAAAATAATTTATCCTGACTCTCTCGTGAAAAACAGGATTTTTAAGCTGTATTTTTATTAGAAAAAAGTTTGGGTACGAATTGTTTGCAATTTCAAAACCCGTATTTATAAGTTAGATGAGGAATAAGTACATGAATCCCATGTATATCACTTTCGCGATCTATTTGGTCGCCGTATTACTGATCGGCCTGGCCGCCTATTTTTCAACACGAAACTTCGATGACTACATCCTCGGCGGCCGCAGCTTGGGTCCGTTCGTGACCGCGATGTCTGCCGGTGCTTCCGATATGTCAGGCTGGCTTTTGATGGGCTTGCCAGGTGCCATTTACCTGAGCGGTTTGAATGAAGCTTGGATTGCCATTGGTCTGATTGTGGGTGCATACCTCAACTGGCTTTTGGTCGCAGGCCGTCTGCGCGTACATACCGAATACGCCAACAACGCGCTGACGCTTCCTGATTACTTCTTCCACCGCTTTGGTGCCGGCGGTCACTTGATGAAAGTGGTTTCTGCACTGATTATCTTGTTCTTCTTCACTATTTACTGTGCTTCAGGCATCGTAGCCGGTGCTACCCTATTCCAAAGCCTGTTCCACGATCTGTCTTACACTCAAGCCATGTGGCTGGGTGCCGGCGCAACCATCGCCTACACTTTCTTGGGCGGTTTCTTGGCCGTAAGCTGGACCGATACCCTGCAAGCTTCTTTGATGATTTTTGCATTGGTACTGACTCCTATAATGGTGTATTTGGGTTTGGGCGGTGCAGATCAAATGAATGCGGCCATCCAACAAGTTGCCGCCTCTACCGGTAAAGAATACGGCAGCCTGTTTGCCGGTACTACTTTCATCGGCATTATCTCTACCGCCGCTTGGGGCTTGGGCTATTTCGGCCAACCACACATTTTGGCCCGTTTCATGGCTGCCGAAAGCGCTAAATCTCTGGTTTCTGCACGCCGTATCGGCATGACTTGGATGATTCTGTGTATGGCCGGTGCTGTGGCTGTCGGCTACTTCGGTATCGCCTACTTCGGTGCCAACCCTGCCCACGTTGAAGAAATGAACGGCAACCACGAACGTATCTTCATCGCTTTGGCTACCCTGCTCTTCAACCCTTGGATTGCCGGTATCATCTTGAGCGCGATTCTCGCCGCTGTAATGTCCACTCTGTCTTGCCAATTGTTGGTTTGCTCCAGCGCGATTACCGAAGACTTCTACAAAGGCTTCCTGCGTAAAAAAGCACAACAAGCCGAGTTGGTATGGATTGGCCGTCTGATGGTTTTGGCGATTGCCGTGATTTCCATCCTGATTGCTTCTGATCCTAACAGCAAAGTATTGGGCTTGGTGGCTTACGCATGGGCAGGTTTTGGTGCCGCATTCGGTCCGGTTGTTATCCTGTCTGTACTGTGGAAACGCATTACTGCCTACGGCGCACTCTCCGGCATGATTGCAGGTGCACTGACTGTAGTAGTTTGGGCTGAGTGGATCAAAAAACCTGCTTTAGCCGCACAAGAAACAGGTTTCGCTACTGTCTATGAAATCGTTCCCGGCTTCATCGCTTGTTTCCTCGTGATTGTTTTGGTGTCCCTGATCGACAAAAAACCTTCACGCGAATTGCAAGAACGTTTCGAAAAAGCAGACGCAGAATACCGCGCTTCTAAATAAGACGTTTTCAGACGGCCTGCATGATTCGGTGCAGGCCGTCTTTATGAAATAAACTGTTTCAAAATAATCTGAGCCTTATCAGAAAAAACAGCAATTTATGCGGATGCATCTTGTATCCGCATCATAATTTTATTACGATATTACTATCCTTCAGAATGTCTGTTTTAGCAGTCTTAAAGTCAGGCCGTCTGAAACCATGAAAAAAACCTTTGGAGAACATAAATAATGTTTAACTTCGCTTTTCCAACACAAACTCCTCTGCGTCAAGCTGTAACTGATGCCTACCGCCGCGATGAAATCGAAGCCGTTCAGGATATGTTGCAACGTGCACAGATGACCGACGAAGAGCGCAATGCTGCCTCCGAGCTTGCCCGTCGTTTGGTTACTCAAGTCCGCTCCAGCCGCACCAAAGCAAGCGGCGTAGATGCCTTGATGCACGAGTTCTCTCTCTCCAGTGAAGAAGGTGTTGCACTGATGTGTCTGGCCGAAGCCCTGCTGCGTATTCCGGACAATGCCACCCGCGACCGCCTGATTGCCGATAAAATCTCCGAAGGCAACTGGAAAAGCCACTTGAACAACAGCCCTTCCCTCTTCGTTAACGCGGCCGCATGGGGTCTGCTGATTACCGGCAAACTGACCGCGACAAACGACAAACAGATGAGTTCCGCATTGAGCCGTCTGATCAGCAAAGGCGGCGCCCCTCTGATCCGTCAAGGCGTTAACTACGCCATGCGCCTGCTGGGCAAACAGTTCGTCACCGGTCAAACCATTGAAGAAGCTCTGCAAAACGGTAAAGAGCGCGAGAAAATGGGTTACCGCTTCTCCTTCGATATGTTGGGTGAAGCCGCCTACACCGAAGAAGATGCCAACCGCTACTACAACGACTACGTCCAAGCCATTCACGCCATCGGTAAAGATGCCGCAGGCCAAGGCGTTTACGAAGGCAACGGTATCTCCGTCAAACTTTCCGCCATCCACCCACGCTACTCACGCGCCCAACACGAACGCGTGATGAGCGAACTGTTGCCGCGCCTGAAAGAATTGTTCCTTTTGGGTAAAAAATACGATATCGGTATTAACATCGATGCCGAAGAAGCCAACCGTCTCGAATTGTCTTTAGACTTGATGGAAGCTTTGGTTTCCGATCCTGACTTGGCCGGCTACAAAGGTATCGGTTTCGTTGTTCAAGCCTACCAAAAACGTTGTCCGTTCGTTATCGACTACCTGATCGACCTGGCCCGCCGCAACAACCAAAAACTGATGATCCGTTTGGTTAAAGGCGCATACTGGGACAGCGAAGTGAAATGGGCCCAAGTAGACGGCATGGACGGCTATCCGACTTACACCCGTAAAGTCCACACCGACATCTCCTACCTTGCCTGCGCACGCAAACTCTTGGATGCACAAGATGCCGTGTTCCCACAATTTGCCACACACAATGCCTACACCTTGGGCGCAATCTACCAAATGGGTAAAGGCAAAGACTTCGAACACCAATGTCTGCACGGCATGGGCGAAACCCTGTACGACCAAGTGGTCGGCCCGCAAAACTTAGGCCGCCGCGTACGCGTGTATGCCCCGGTCGGCACACACGAAACCCTGCTTGCCTACTTGGTACGCCGTCTACTGGAAAACGGTGCGAACTCTTCTTTCGTGAACCAAATCGTTGACGAAAACATCAGCATCGACCGCCTGATTAAGAGCCCGTTCGACACCATCGCCGAACAAGGCATCCACCTGCATCCAGCCTTGCCTCTGCCGCGCGATTTGTATGGCAAAGGCCGTCTGAACTCCCAAGGCGTCGATTTCAGCAACGAAAACGTATTGCAAAACCTGCAAGAAAAACTCAACCAAGCTTCTTCCGAAGACTTCCACGCTGCATCTATCGTCAATGGCGAAGCGCGTAACGTGGGCGAAGCGCAACCCGTCCGCAACCCTGCAGACCACAACGATGTTGTCGGCACTGTCAGCTTTGCCGATGCAGCCTTGGCTCAAGAAGCTATTGGCGCAGCCGTTGCCGCCCTGCCGGAGTGGAGTGCCAAACCTGCTTCAGAACGCGCCGACTGCCTGCGCCGTTTTGCCGATTTGTTGGAACAACACACGCCTGCATTGATGATGCTGGCCGTCCGCGAAGCCGGTAAAACCCTGAACAACGCCGTTGCCGAAGTACGCGAAGCCGTTGACTTCTGCCGCTACTATGCCAACGAAGCTGAAAACACCCTGCCTAAAGATGCCAAAGCCGTCGGCGCAATCGTTGCCATCAGCCCATGGAACTTCCCATTGGCCATCTTTACCGGCGAAGTCGTTTCCGCCCTGGCTGCCGGTAACACCGTTATCGCCAAACCTGCCGAACAAACCAGCCTGATTGCGACTTACGCCGTTTCCCTGATGCATCAAGCCGGTATTCCGACTTCTGCGCTGCAACTCGTACTCGGCGCAGGCGATGTCGGCTCAGCCCTGACCGGCGATGCCCGCATCGGCGGCGTGATCTTCACCGGTTCTACCGAAGTAGCGCGTCTGATCAACAAAGCCCTGTCCAAACGCGACGACAGCCCTGTCCTGATTGCCGAGACCGGCGGTCAAAACGCGATGATCGTGGACTCTACCGCCCTGCCGGAACAAGTCTGCCTCGACGTATTGAACTCTGCCTTCGACAGCGCGGGCCAACGTTGTTCCGCCCTGCGTATTTTGTGTGTTCAAGAAGATGTTGCCGATAAAATGATCAACATCATCAAAGGCGCAATGGATGAGCTGGTTGTCGGCAAACCGATCCAACTGACCACAGACATCGGCCCTGTCATCGATGCTGAAGCCCAACAAAACCTGTTGGCCCACATCAACAAAATGAAAGGCGTAGCAAAGGCTTACCACGAAATCAAAACTGCCGCCGACGTTGATGACAACAACTCTACCTTCGTTCGTCCAATCCTGTTTGAATTGAACAACCTGAACGAGTTGCAACGCGAAGTGTTCGGTCCTGTACTGCACGTTGTCCGCTACCGCGCCAGCGAATTGGATCAACTCATCGACCAAATCAACGCCAAAGGCTATGCTCTGACCAGCGGTGTACACAGCCGTATCGAAGGCACTGTCGACCATATCCGCGACCGCATCGAAGCCGGTAACATCTACGTTAACCGCAACATCGTCGGTGCCGTTGTCGGCGTACAACCTTTCGGCGGTCACGGCTTGTCCGGTACCGGTCCAAAAGCAGGCGGTTCATTCTATCTGCAACGCCTGGTCCGTACTCCTGAATGGGTTGCCCCAACCCTCAGCCGCATCGGCCAAGCAGACGAAGACGCGCTCAAACGTTTGGAAACTCTGGTTCACAAACTGCCGTTTAATGCAGAAGAGAAGAAAACTGCAGCCGCAGCTTTGGGTCACGCACGCGTCCGTACCCTGCGCAAAGCCGAAACCGTATTGGTCGGCCCGACCGGCGAACGCAACTCATTGAGCTGGCGCTCTCCAAAACGCGTTTGGGTACATGGCGGCAATCTGCTGCAAGCCTTCTCTGCCCTGACCGAGCTGGCAGCCGCAGGCATCCAAACCGTTGTTGAGCCTAACAGCCCGTTGGCTTCCTACTCAGCCGATTTGGACGGTTTGTTGCAAGTCAACAGCAAACCTGAAAACGCAGGCATCAGCCATGTTGCCGCTATCGAACCTTTGAGCAGCGAGCGCAAACAAGAGTTGGCCGGCCGCGACGGTGCGCTCATCCGCATCCTGCCTTCCGAACAAGGTCTGGACATTCTGCAAGTATTTGAAGAAATCTCTTGCAGTATCAATACTACCGCTGCCGGCGGTAACGCCAGCCTGATGGCAGTTGCCGACTAATCACAGCCAAATCAAAGGCCGTCTGAAATTCAGACGGCCTTTTTTTATCTGTTTTTATTTACAGTTTTGCCGGATATTCGCACAAATCATTAATCAAACATTTGCTGCATTGAGGTTTCAAAGCCTTACATGTATAGCGGCCGTGCAAAATCAACCAATGATGGGCATCCATCAAAAATTCTTTGGGAATAAAGCGCATCAACTTGTCTTCAACTTCGCGCACATCCTTGCCCGGCGCGATTTTAGTACGGTTGGCCACACGGAAAATATGGGTATCGACCGCCATAACAGGTTGCCCGAATGCAGTGTTCAATACCACGTTGGCAGTTTTCCGGCCAACACCGGGCAAAGATTCCAAAGCCTCTCGGTCGGCAGGCACTTCGCCATTGTATTTTTCCAGCAAAATACGGCAAGTCTGCATGATGTGTTTGGATTTGGTTTTGTAAAGGCCTATGGTTTTGGTGTATTCCATCACACCGTCCAGCCCCAAATCCAACATGGCTTGCGGCGTATTGGCAACGGGAAAGAGCTTGGCAGTCGCTTTGTTCACACCGACATCAGTCGCCTGAGCAGACAATAAAACGGCGATGAGCAGCTCAAACGGCGAACTGAAATTCAACTCGGTAGTCGGATGCGGATTGGCAGCGCGGAAACGCTCGAAAATTTCTTGGCGGATTTGTTTGTTCATTGTTTGGATTATTTTTTTATTGGCGCAGCAATTATAGTGAAATCATGCTGATACGGCTACTTCAAGTAAAACAAGGCCGTCTGAAATTGCTTTCAGACGGCCTTGCTTTATAAAAGCATTGCCATTTTAAATGCTGTTTACTTCTTACTCAAAGTCAGCCCTGTCCAGCCAAACACCAGCGTCAGAGCCAAGCTCAAGTAGCAGAAGAAGGCGTAAGGCAGGTATTCCCAAACAGGCACACCCAAGGCATGGCTGATAAATACGCCGCAGACGCTCCAAGGTACCAACGGGTTGATCACCGTACCCGCATCTTCCAGCGTACGGGCAAGGTTGCGCGAATGCAGGCCGAGTTTGTCATAAACCGGCTTAAAGGTTTCGCCGGAAAGCAGGATACTCAAATATTGCTCGCCAATCAGGAAGTTGACGCCGACCGATGTCATGGCCACGCTGAAAGTAGCGCGTCCGGCATTGGTCAGAAACGCACGAATGGCCTCCAGCAAAGACGGAATCACACCAATACTGAACAACAGGCCACCCAAGCTCATGCCGAGTATCACGATGGTTTGTGTAAAGAACATGCTTTCCAAGCCGCCGCGCGAAATCAATCGGGCAATATCTTTAAATGCTTCGCCTTCGAGTTTGTATCCGCTGTAAAACCACGCGCCCAGCTGTTTCAAATCAGGCGTACTGTGGAAATAAGTCACAATCAGCGCCACCACAACGGTAAACAGCATGGCCACAATGGCATTGACGCGCATCAGGGCGAGGATAACCAATAAAGCAAACGGAATCAGCGAGTAGGCATGCACCAAACCGGTTGCCTCCAATTGCGCGCGGAAAGCCTCGACGCTGTTCATGTCATGCGCGGCAACATTGGGCAAGAGCCACAACATCAACGCCGCACTGATCAACCACGCAGGCACAGTGGTGTACATCATGTTTTTGATGTGCTCGAACAAATCAATGCCGACAATCGAAGCAGAAATACCGGTCGTATCGGAAAGCGGCGACATTTTATCGCCGAAGAACGCACCCGACACAATCGCACCTGCCGTCATCGCCATATCAGCATGAAACGCAGCCGCCATTCCCATAAAGGCTACGCCGACAGTCGCACAAGTCGTCAAACTACTGCCGATGGAAATACCGATGACCGAGCAAAGCGCAAACGCCGAAAAATAAAAATAAGTCGGCGAAATCAATCCGAAACCGTAATACATCAGCGTCGGAATCGCACCGCTCATCATCAGTGCGCTGACCATCAGGCCGATAAAGAAAAACAGATAAATCGCGCCCATGCCCTGCCCGACCGCGCCGATCATACCGTTTTGCATGTCTTGATATTTCAAGCCGCGCATCAAACCGTACAAAAGCAAGACCACAATCGCCGTCACAATCGACATATGCGGCAGCCATTCAAGCGAAATAATCGTATAACCCATTGCCGCCACCAAAGCCAAGGCCACCGCAATGGCTTCGAAACGCGGCATATTGAGTAAGGATTTGAAAGCAAACATTGTTCTTTGCCTTTTTAATAAGTATTTAACAGATTTTAGCATAACAGGCCATCTGAAAAACCGGTTTCAGACGGCCTGCTGATTATTTTACGAAAACAACGCTCACAAATCCTTGCCATTTTCTTTAAAATAAACAAATTATTTAGAATAAAATATTTTTTAATTAGAATAAATGGTGTTTTTATTGCTTTTTAAAATATCCATCATGCAAAAATGCCACCACTTGCCCGGCAGTTTTGCGGTTGAACAGCATACCGCTATGGCTGACCGGCAAAACGACATGATCGCGCATATTCGGACAATGCGTTTCGCTGACCAAAACCGTACCATCATGTTCGCCGTGCAAACCTAAAACACGGCCCAGCCCATACGGTTTGTTACCGGCAATACTGCCCAACTCAATACCGACAGGCAACTCAGGCATACTGCCGTCCAACGCCCCTTTGTAAGAGCCGCCCAATACCGGCTTTTGCAAACCCAAATTGAGCACACGTTGCGCGGCACGGCTGCCTTGGTGCGGCGTACCCATGGTAACGATACGGCCGCTGACTTTATCCGGATATGCCGCCGCAAAATTGCGTAAAACCAAGCCGCCCAAACTATGGCCGACAAAGTGCAGCGTTTCATCAGCATGGTTCTCATCAATCCATCGCGCTAGATCTTCAACATGTCGGTTCATCGAATGCAAAACACTGTAATAATCGAACAGAGCAACTTCAAAACCTTCTTGTTCCAGCAAATACGCCAGCGGCCTCATGACCCACGAATGCATATGCAAGCCATGCAGCAAAATGATTTTGGCCATTTTTTCCTCCTGTCATTTAAATCATTATGCCACAAAGTAAAAAGGCCGTCTGAAATCCCATAAGGTTTCAGACGGCCTTTTATCATGATGAATTATTCGTCAGCTTTGTAGCCTTTTATAGCAAAGAAGACGATGTATACGTAACAAATCGCTGATACAACGAAAGAAATCATCAGACCTTGAGTATCCGCTACCCAACCTTGTACCACAGGCACAATCGCACCGCCGACAATCGCAGTACACAATACGCCGGAAGCGCTGCTGGTGAATCGGCCAAGACCTTTGGTTGCCAAAGAGAAAATCGTTGGGAACATGATGGAATTGAAGAAACCGATGGCCAACAATGCCCACATCGCAACATCTGCACTGGCTTTACCTGCCAACATAGCTACGCCCAACAGGACAACAGCAGCGGTAGCATTGAATGCCAAATAGCGGTTAGGCGCAATTTTCGCCATGATGGCAGAGCCTAAGAAGCGACCAACCATCGCGCCGCCCCAGTAGAACGACAGATATTTTGCAGCAGATGCGTGGTCCAAACCTTTCAGGTAACCCAACACGTTGACCAACAAAGAACCGATAGATACTTCTGCACCAACATAACAGAAAATACCGGCCGCACCAAAAATCAAGTGGCGGTATTGCCATACGCTGTGTTTACCATCATGGTTGTGCTCACTCTCTTCTTCAGCAATTTTGTTTGCATCAGGCAGACGAATCATTTTGACGAACACAGCCAAAATAATCAGCAAACCTGCCAAACCCAAATATGGAATTTGAACAGAAGAAATTTGCTCGGCTTTGCTGACAGTTTGTGTCGCATCAGCCAAAATCAGGAATGCCCCGATTTGCGGAGCAATGGTCGTACCCAAAGAGTTGAATGCCTGAACCAAAGTCAGTGTTGCAGATTCTTTACCTGGTTTGGACAGCAGGGTCACATAAGGGTTACCCGCCACTTGCAACAGCGTTACACCTGAAGCCAAAATGAACAGCGCACCCAAGAAAGTAGGATAAGAATGGCTGCCGGCGGCAGGATAGAACAACAGACAGCCGATGGCAGTCAATACGAAACCGCCGATTACACCGTTTTTATAGCCGATTTTGCCGACCAAATAACCCATCGGGATCGACATAATCGCATAAGCGGTAAAGAAACAGAATTGAATCAGCATCGCCTGAACATAAGTCAGTTCGAAAATATCTTTCAGGTGCGGAATCAAAATATCGTTCATGCAGGTAATGAAACCCATCATGAAGAAGAGTGTGGTCAGAACGACCAGCGCAGGAGTATGATTTTGTTGTGAATGCGCAGACATGATTTGCCTTTCGTTTTGTTAAGATTCGCTGGAAAAATGAGCTTAAATCAGTTCATTAAACTTAACACCCATTAACAGCCGCCCGTATCATACTGATAATCCGTCACTTTGAAAACTATTTTCTAACAGCCGACTACATTATCCTTCAGCCGTTTAATTGTAAAAAATTTAATAATATTGGATTTATCTTTTAATAGATTAAAAAAATAAAGGCATAATCTTCTTATTAAGCTTGTTATTTCTTTTTTACAATACTCATTGATACAACTCAAAATATGCCCCCTCTTTACGCTTACCTTGCCCTGATTGCTTCTGCCTTCACTTCTGCCACACTACTTCCGGGTACATCCGAGGCGGCATACGCCGCATTTGTGTACCAATATCCGCAACATGCCCTCGGCGCATGTTTATGTGCCGGTTTGGCGAATGGCTTGGGCAGTATGGTTTCGTATTACATGGGCAGAATGTTTCCGTCCAAGAAAAGGCCGTCTGAAAAAGTATTGGCGCGTATACAAAGATGGGGAATTTGGCCGCTATTATTTGCATGGTTGCCGATTATCGGCGATGCCCTCCCCCTTGCCGCAGGCTGGCTCAGGCTTAATGCTTTGCATTGCGCCATCATTCTGATTGCAGGCAAACTGCTGCGCTATGCCATGATTTATTGGGGAATGAACGCAGTTGCCGGATAAGTTTCCACAGTCAAAAATAAAGGCCGTCTGAATGATTCAGACGGCCTTTGCCTTTAATTCGACAATTACAAGACTTTCACAATGCTTTCGCACAGGTAGTCGATATTGTCATCGGTAATGCCGGCGACGTTGATGCGGCCGGAACGGACGGCATAAATGGCAAACTCATTTTTCAAACGGTCAACTTGTTCGGGAGTCAGACCACTGAAAGAGAACATACCGTTTTGTTCGATAATGAAATCAAAGTCTTGAGTTGCGCCTTTTGCTTTGAGCAACTCGACAAATTTTTGGCGCATGGCTTTGATGCGGCCGCGCATTTCATCGAGTTCGGCAATCCATTGTGCTTTCAAATCATCATTTTTCAACACCAGCGCAATGGTGTTCGCACCGTGTGAAGCCGGGTTGGAATACAAGGTACGGATGATGGTTTTGACTTGGCTGTGGGCGCGGGCTGCCGTTTCTTCATCTTCGGCCACCAAAGTGAACGCGCCGACGCGCTCGTTGTACATACCGAAGTTTTTGGAATAAGAGCTGGCAATCAGCAATTCTGTATTGTGTTTCAAGAACACGCGCAAGCCGTAGGCATCTTCTTCTAAGCCATTGCCAAAGCCTTGGTAGGCAAAGTCAAACAGTGGCAACCAGCCTTTTTCGGCAGAAAGTTTTGCCAAAGTTTCCCATTGTTCGGGCGTAGGGTCGATGCCGGTAGGATTGTGGCAGCAGCCGTGCAGCAGGACGATGTCGCCTTTTTGCGCTTGGCTCAAGTCTTCAATCATGCCGTCCCAATCCAAACCGTGTTTGGCAGCATCATAGTAACGATAAGGTTTATCTTGAATACCGACCGCTTTGGCGATGGCGTTGTGGTTTGGCCAAGTCGGATTGGAAATCCAGATGGTTTGCGCGTTCAACTGGCGTTTGACAAACTCGGCCGCAATGCGCAATGCACCTGTACCGCCAAGGCTTTGCGCTGTTTTGGCGCGACGGCTGGCAATGATTTCGTGGTCTTTACCAAACAACAGGATTTGGGTTTGCTCGTTGTAGTCGGCAACGCCGTCGATGGTCAGGTAATTTTTAGTTGTCTCGCTTTCCAACAGGCGTTTTTCAGCCTCTTTGACGGCTTTGACAATAGGCGTTGCGCCGGATGCGTCTTTGTACACGCCGATGCCGAGATTGACTTTTTCGGAACGGGTTTCGGCTTTAAACGCTTCGCCCAAACCTAAAATCGGATCAGCAGGAGCTGCTTCGATATGCTTGAAGAACATGATTTTTCTCTTTACAAGTAGTAAAACGGTTGAAAAAATACAAATTTATGTAATTTTACGCCGTTTCAGGCCGTCTGAAAACGGATTATTACAGGGTTTTAACGCAAGATTGCCAACAAATCCAAAGGCGTGGCAATACGAAAATCGGCAAGCCAGTTTTCGGTTTGGTCTTCGGCAGAAATATAGCCCCAATCAGCAAGCACGGTTGTCATGCCTGCATTTTTGCCTGCCTGCATATCGCGCTCTGCATCGCCGACATAAAAACATCGCTGCTCCTCAACGCCAATCTGTTCGCACGCATAAAACATAGGCTTCACGCTGGGCTTGGGTTCATCGCAAGTATCGCCGCTGACAATGACGGCAGGAGGCACGGTAAACCCGAGCTTAGGCACGAGGACATCGGTAAAACGCATGGGCTTGTTGGTAATAATGCCCCATTGGATACCGCGTTGAACTAAGGCTTCCAACATTTCGTTTACGCCGTCGAACAAGATGGTTTGATCGGCATAACAGCGGCTATATTCATCCAAAAACTCTTTGCGCCATTGCATATAGTCCGGATGATCGGGCGTAATGTCTGCACCAAGTTTGAGCAAACCGCTCGCACCGTGGCTGGCCTGCGGACGGATTTCATCCATGCTTTTTTCTGGCAAACCGTGTCGGCGCAATACCGTGTTGAGCGCGCCACCCAAATCAAGTGCGGTATCGGCAAGCGTGCCGTCAAGGTCGAATAATACGGCTTGGGTCATAAGTGTTCCTTTGATGATTTTAGAAGGCCGTCTGAACAATTCAACAAGTTTCAGACGGCCTGAATATGGTTAATGGTGATGATGTTCATGCATTTCCTGCGAACACAAGACTTCATCTTTATGCGGATGCCGTTCGCTTTCAATCTGAATCGTACAATGTCCGATGTTATGATGCGCCAATTCATGTTCGATGCGGTAGGCGATTTGTTCGGATTCGGCAACCGTCATGCTGCCATCGACAACAATATGGCAGGATAAAACGTGGATATTGCTGGTAATCGTCCAAACATGCAAGTCATGAACGGATTTTACGCCTTCCGTATTGCGGATCACGCTGAGCAACTCATCGGTATGGATGTTTTCCGGCGCACCTTCCATCAAAATGTGCAAAGTCTGTTTAAACAGCATCCAGCCGCTGCGCCCTACCAAAGCCGCTACCAATACGCTGGCAACCGTATCCGCCCATTGCCAGCCATACGCCATTATCAGCACTGCTGCGACAATCGCCCCTATCGAGCCGAACAAATCGCTGATTACATGCAGATACGCACCGCGCATATTGACGTTTTCTTCGGTATCGCCATTTTTCAACATATAAACGGCAACGCCGATATTGACCAGCAATCCGATAATACTGACCACCAACATACCGCCCGTCAAAATTTCCGGCGGATAAAACAATCGTTTGACTGCTTCATAAAAAATCATCGCCGCAATCAACACCAGCGACAATCCGTTAAACATCGCCGTCAAAATTTCAAAACGCTTGTAACCGAATGTCTTTTGCAGCGTGGTCTGTTTCTCGCCAAGTTTGAATGCCCACAATGCCATGCCCAGCGAAAACGCATCGCTGAACATATGCCCCGCATCGGAAAGAAGGGCCAAAGAGTTGGTCAGCCAGCCGCCGACCGCCTCAACCAGCATAAATCCGGCAATGACAAAAAATGAAATGCGCAATACCTGCTTATTGGTGGTATGCGTGTGCGCGTGCGAATGATCGTGATGATGTGCCATGATGGTTTTACCGTTTCAGACGGCCTTTTTATCCTGTTTCAAACTTTTCTCAAAATCTTCCAACATATCCAGCTCGAAACGGCTGAATCCAGCACGTTCCCGCGCTTCGATATTGACGTAGCCGCGGAAGATAAACATATCGTAACGCGCAATCAGGTTGCGGAACAGGGCGACCGGTTCCAAACCGCGCTCACGGCAAAGATGCTGATACCAATGATTGCCGATGGCGACATGCCCTACTTCATCGCGATAAATAATATCCAGCACATCGCAGGTTTCCATATCGCCGCGCTGCGCTACTTTTGCACGAATACCCGGCGTAACATCCAGACCGCGCGCTTCCAATACCCGCGGCACCAAAGCCATGCGTAACAAGGGATCGTAAGCGGTTTTATACGCCATGTCCCACAAATGCCCGTGCGCTTCAAAATCGCCGTAATCGTAGCCCAAGCTGTTCAGACGGCCACGCATCAAGCCGAAGTGAAACACTTCTTCTTTTGCCACCCTTACCCAATCGCGCACAAACTGAAACGGCATATTGCGGAAACGATACGCCGCATCCAAAGCCAGATTAATCGCATTAAATTCAATGTGCGCAATCGCGTGCAACATCGCCGCATAGCCTTCGACCGTATTCATCTTGCGTGGTGTAACCTCCGAAGGCGCAACCAAACGCGGACGCAACGGATGGCCTGCAAAACGGCAATCCACAGGTTTCGACTCCTCAACCGTCAAACCTTCCGCCTCGCCCAACTGCGCAAACAAGGCCTGCGTCAATCTTCCCTTTTCATCCGGATTGTCCGACAGCAAAGCCTGTTCCAATAAAGGATAAGGATTCAGATACATACAAAACCATTGTTTTAAAAAGATAAATATTATAACCGTTTTAAAAAGCAAACAGAAAGACTATAATTTCACGCTTTCCGTAAAATGACATTAAATACCACACCAAGCCCTTATGCGTTTCATTAAAAAAACGTCAAAACCAAATACAGGACGTCTGGAGAAATAAAGTTATTTCAGATACTTGCTTAGTTTTTTCATATTTACACAAATTAAACCCGCCCTTCAGCCCCTTGCCTGTTACACCATAACGTCTATACTGAACCCATCTCTCCGAACAAGGAACCAAAACATGAAAACTACCCGACTGTTCACCCTGACCGCTGCCGCGCTGCTTTCTTCAGCCATCGGCTTTGCACAAGCCGGCGCAGTGGACGCCCTGAAAAAATTCAATAATGACGCCGACGGTATCAGCGGCAACTTCAGCCAAACCGTTCACAGCAAAAAGAAAACCCAAACCACATACGGTACATTCAAAATCCTGCGCCCGGGTTTGTTCAAATGGGAATACACCAAACCCTACAAACAAACCATCGTTGGCGACGGCAAAACCATTTGGCTCTATGACGTAGATTTGGCGCAAGTAACCAAGTCCTCACAAGACCAAACCATCGGCGACAGCCCTGCCGCCATCCTCTCCAACAAAACGGCATTGGACAGCAGCTACACGCTGAAAGAAGACGGCTCTGCCAACGGCATTGACTACGTTTTGGCTACGCCTAAGAAAAACAACGCCGGCTACCAATACATCCGCATCGGCTTCAAAGGCGACAACCTCGCCGCCATGCAACTGAAAGACAGCTTCGGCAACCAAACCAGCATCAGCTTCAGCGGTTTGAACACCAAACCTAACCTTTCCAGCGGTATGTTCAAATTCACGCCTCCTAAAGGCGTTGATGTCTTGAGCAATTAAGCTTCTAATGAAACACAAAGGCCGTCTGAACAACAGACGGCCTTTTATTTAGTTCAATTCAACATCAAACATACTGTTACTTTTGACCTTGAATGGCAGCGGCAATTTTTTCTGCGCCTTTTTTCGCCCAGTCCGCCTGTTTGGCTTCCACCATCACACGCACGACAGGCTCGGTACCGGATGCACGCAAGACCACGCGGCCTTTGCCTTCGAGTTCTTTTTCCACTTCAGCCAAAGCCTCTTTGGAAGCATCCTGCCAGTTTTGGCCTTTTTTGATGCGGACGTTAATCATGGTTTGCGGATACGGCTGCCAATCGGCGCAAACAGTGGCAAGGTCTTGATTCAAGGTTTGCAGTGCGGCCAAAACTTGCAGCGCGGAAATAATGCCGTCGCCGGTATTGTGTTTGTCCATGCACAAAATATGACCGCTGGCTTCGCCGCCAATCAGCCAACCGCGTTGATGGAGCTGTTCCAACACATAGCGGTCGCCCACTTTGGCGCGGCAGAAATCAACGCCCTGCTCTTTCAAAGCAACTTCCATCGCCATATTGGTCATTACTGTACCCACCACGCCGCCGATTTCCACGCCTTCGTGCGCGCGTGCTTTAGCAATCACATAAATTAGGCTGTCGCCGTCATACACTTTGCCATTGCGGTCAACCATCATCAATCGGTCGCCGTCGCCATCCAAGGCAATACCGTAATCAGCTTCATTTTGCAACACAGCCGCTTGCAAAGCTTTCGGATGGGTTGCACCACATTTCTCATTGATGTTGTAGCCGTTTGGCTCATCACCGATACTGACCACTTGCGCACCCAATTCGTGGAATACTTTAGGCGCAACTGCATAGCCCGCACCATTGGCGGTATCGACCACCAATTTCAGACCGCGCAAGTCCAAATGGCTTGGGAAAGTAGATTTACAAAACTCGATATAGCGGTCATCTGCACCATTAATCCGGCGCGCACGGCCCAAACGGCTGGACGGCTGGGTTTTCATTTCCTCATCGATTTTGGCTTCAATTTCCAACTCGATTTCATCGCTCAACTTCACACCGCCTTCAGCAAAGAATTTAATGCCGTTATCGGAATAAACATTATGGGAAGCAGAAATCATCACACCGGCAGACAAACGCAAAGCGCGGGTCAGGTATGCTACGCCCGGGGTTGGCAGAGGGCCAGTTTGAATAACATTGACACCGGCGGCAGTAAAGCCGGCAATCAGTGCAGCCTCCAACATATAGCCTGAAATACGCGTGTCTTTACCGATTAAGACGGTCGGTTTCATTTCTCCTTCGTGCTGTACCAAAACCTGACCTGCCGCATAACCCAATTTCAGGACAAAATCAGGATTGATAGGGAATTGACCAACTTCGCCGCGTACACCGTCAGTACCGAAATATTTTTTTGCCATGAGATAACTCCGTGATTGTTTTGTCGTATGTGAATATTGTTGAACTTCTTTAAAAGAATCTTGATTGTATTCGAAGGCTGTCTGAATCTTTCAGACGACCCTTGATCATGAGAATAATTTACTACTTCAGTATTATAGCAAGATCCGGATTTCCTGCACGAAAAAAGCGCATCCTTTTGCAGAATGCGCTTCCTATTCGAGATTCAAAATCAAATCTTAGAATTTAGCACCAGACTGATTAGCCATGTAATCAACTGCAGCTTTCACTTCATCATCGCTCAGGCTACCGTTACCGCCTTTGGCAGGCATTGCGTTAAAGCCTTCGAGTGCGTGTTTGTGCAGGGTGTCTTTACCTTGTTTGATACGAGGAGCCCAGTCTTCTTTTTTACCTACATGAGGAACACCTGGAACTGCACCGCCGTGACATGCTTGGCAGCTTGCTTCGTAAACTTTTTTACCGTCTGCACCGCCGGCAGCTGCACCTTTGTCTTCAGCTTTGGCAGCGTCTGCTTTAGGAGCATCTGCAGGAGCCGCACCCTCAGCCGCCGGAGCTGAAGCAGCTTCACCGGAAGCGGCTGCATCGGCAGGAGCTGCGGCATCAGGATCCGGGAAAGTACCGCCGGCTTTGTTGGCCATGTAAGTAATGACGCGTTTCAATTCTTGATCGGTCAAATCAGCCGCACCGCCTTTGGCAGGCATTGCGTTGAAACCGTTCAGAGCGTGTTGGAACAAGGTATCGAAACCTTGTGCAATGCGAGGTGCCCAATCGCCTTTGTTTTCAAATTTAGGCGCGTTGGGAACGATGCTGTCCGCCGCGTGACATTGAATACAGATTTTGTTGAAAATCTGATCGCCTTGACGCTCGCCGACTGGAATACCGTCGCCCAATTTCAGTTGGCCGACTGGCTGGATACGGGTTTGAGTCGCAGCTTCGGTTGTTTCGGCAACATCGCCGAATGAACCGCTTCCCGCCAGTTTGATCAGGAAGTAAATCACTGCAATGACAATAACGATACCGCTCACAAGGGTGAACAATGCAGAGCCTTGGGCTTTGTGGTCGCGGAGTTGTTTCATTTGGTAGGCCTCGCCGTTAGGTTAGGTTGTGCTGTAAGTTATAGTTTATGTGTTAAACGCAGTTAACAATATTTTGCTGGATTATACTGAATTCGCAAAGGCTTTCCAATCCATCTTGAGAAAAAGATACGCAAAAATCCTCAAAAAGGCCGTCTGATTCTTGTAAACCTTTGTAGTTATTTGAATATTCCACCCATGCAAAAGCGTGACCGCCAATGCCACTTTCTGACACTTTCAAGATAAACTTTGCCAACGGCGCCAATATGCGTTAACCTTACGGCTCTCGCACCCATAGCTCAGTTGGAAGAGTGTCAGTTTCCGAAGCTGGAGGTCACAGGTTCGATCCCTGTTGGGTGCGCCAATTATAAATAGGCCGTCTGAAAGATGAAAATTTTTCAGACGGCCTTTTGATTTACTTCAAATAAAACTACATTCAATTTCAGATTGCATGGCTATTGCAACACTTTGGCAAATGCCTCGGCCACATAATCGATATTTGATGCATTCAAACCGGCCACACACATCCTGCCCGAATCCAACAGATAAACAGCAAATTCGTCACGCAAGCGGTGTACCTGCTCTACGGTTAGGCCTGTATAGCTGAACATACCGCGCTGTTTGATGAAATAGCTGAAATCGCGATTGGGAATTTTGGCCGTCAAAACATCATAAAGTTTCTGACGCATGGCACGGATGCGGTCGCGCATGGCGTAAACCTCGTTTTCCCACAAAGCGCGCAGCTCCTCGCTGTTCATCACATCAGAAGCGATGTATGCGCCATGCGCGGCAGGGCTGGAATAAATACGGCGGACGGTAAATTTCAACTGTCCGAACACCAGCTCTGCTTCTTCCTTATTGGGACACACTACGCTCAAACCGCCGACGCGCTCTCCGTACAGCGACAGGTTTTTCGAGAAAGAGTTGCTGACAAACAAAGGTAGTCCCATTTCGACGGCTTTACGGATTGCATAGGCATCGCTGTCCAAATCCTCGCCGAAACCTTGATAGGCAATATCCATAAACGGAATCAGCTTGTGCGTTTTAATGATGTTCAACACTTCATCCCATTGCGCTTGCGACATATCTACGCCGGTCGGGTTTTGACAGCATGGATGTAAAATCAAGACGCTGTTTTCCGGCAATGTTTTGAAAAACGCAGTCATCTCTTCAAATTTCACGCCGACGGTTTTAGAGTTGTAATAAGGATACGCCCCCACTTCAAAACCTGCGCCTTCAAAAATACCCTTATGGTTGTCCCAAGTCGGGTCGCTGACATAGGCTTTCGCTTCAGGGAACCAACGGTGCAAAAAGTCGGCACCGACTTTCAACGCCCCCGAGCCGCCCAAGGTCTGTATGGTCGCAACGCGCCCTTCTGCCAACGCCGGATTATCCTGCCCAAACAGCAAACGCTGAACCGCGCTTCGGTAAGTGTCCAAACCTTCCATCGGCAGATAAGGCGATGGGCGCGGTACGGCCGCATGCTCTGCTTCTGCCCGGAGGACAGATTCCAAAACCGGCATTTTGCCTTCGCCATCAAAATAAATGCCTATGCTCAAATTGACTTTTTCAGAACGCTCGTCGCGTTTGAAGGTTTCAACCAAACTCAAAATCGGGTCGCCCGGATAATACTCGACATGACGGTACATGGTGCTTCCTTTGTTTTTAGACAGAATGGGGAAGATTGTGGCACTAAAAAGCCTTATTTGCAAAATCAGGCCGTCTGAAAAAATTCAGACGGCCTGATTATTTTTAAACGCTACCAATCTACCCGTTTCAAATCATTTTGCGCCAATACGTCCGCATGCTCGCTGTGGCTTTGATATTCCCTGTCCTGCAAAATGCGGCGGGCGACATAATTCAAATGCAGTTTTGCCGCTTCCGCCGCCTCGGCTGGTTTGGCCTGGACAATGGCTTCAAAAATAGCACTGTGCTGGGCAATCAGCGTCGGGCGCGGGTCTTCGGTTTGATGGATATAGATAATGCCGCTGCGTGTTTGCTGATAAAGCATTTTGAGCAGGCTGCTGGAAAGGTGGCTGAACAGGATATTGTGTGCGGCATCGGCAATGGTTTGATGGAAGCTAACGTCTGCTTCGGCTTGATGCTCCAAATTTCCGCTTTCGCAGGCCGCTTCAAATTTCTGCCGCCAAAAGTCAATCCGTTTCAAGTCGGCGTCAGTCCGTCTTTCGGCGGCCAGTGCCGCCATACAGCCTTCAACGTGACAGCTGAAATCGAAAACGTCGGTTTCCCAGTTGGTATGTTTGCCGAGCAATTCCTGCCAGCTTTGGAGGAAATCTTGTTGCGGTTTGACGGAAACGTAATAGCCATCGCCCTGACGCGCTTCCAAAACCTGCCGCGCAATCAGGATGTTCAGCGCGACCCTGACCGAGGGGCGCGATACGCCGAATTCTTCCGCCAAGGTACGTTCGGGCGGGATTTTGCCGCCTTTTTCGTAAACGCCAGTCGCAATCCGTTCTTCTAATATCGACAATATTTGGTCGCTGATTTTTTGTGGCCGAACCAGTTTTGTCATTGTAATTCCTCTTTTTCTTCATATTTTCCTATGAAGAAGACTCAAATCCGATAATGTGATGCGGCAGGTCGTCTGAAATGGCAATCTGCGTCAAAATTGGCATGACCAAATTGGTGTGCCCAATGTCGCGGTATTCTAATTAACCGGCCATATCCCGTCAATATGGCTTGTTCTACCCGAATATGGTTTAAAACTATATCGGGTTACATTTTTACAATTCATATAATGTTTTGTTTTATTTAAAATTAAATAACAATTTTGCACTTATGTAGCAAGGTTGCTTAAAAAAATAATTGACTGCCATATTAAAGTTTCGTAAAGTGTCCTCCGTTCAAAAAATTGGTTTTACCAATTTAGGAAAGTATATTAGAAAAATATTCGGAGATTTTCCCAATGGAAACTTGGATTCAAAACTATACCGCAGTGGGCGGCAGCCTGTATTTGACGGCAGCCGTCGCCCTCCTGCCCATTATCTTTTTCTTTGTTGCACTGACCGTCTTGAAGCTCAAGGGTTATCAGGCGGGGCTTTATACGCTGCTGATTGCACTTGGCGTTGCCGTATTAGGTTTCGGAATGCCTGCGGGCATGGCGGTTTCTTCCGCGCTGTACGGCTTTGCCTACGGTTTGTGGCCGATTGCATGGATTATCGTTACTGCTGTGTTCCTGTATAAAATTACTGTGAAAACAGGGCAGTTCGACATCATCCGCGCTTCCGTGATTTCGATTACCGAAGACCAACGCCTGCAAATGTTGCTGGTTGGCTTCTCCTTCGGCGCATTCCTCGAAGGTGCGGCAGGCTTCGGCGCGCCGGTGGCGATTACCGCCTCGTTGTTGGTGGGCTTAGGCTTTAACCCGCTCTACGCCGCCGGTTTGTGTTTGATTGCCAATACCGCACCCGTGGCTTTCGGTGCGATGGGTATTCCAATCTTGGTTGCCGGTCAAGTGTCCAACCTCGACCCTTACCACATCGGTCAGGTCGCCGGCCGCCAACTGCCGATCCTGTCGATTATCGTTCCTTTCTGGTTGGTCGCCATGATGGACGGTATGCGCGGCATACGCCAAACTTGGCCTGCCGTATTGGTGGCAGGCGTGTCTTTCGCCACTACCCAGTTCATTACCGCCAACTTCATCGGCCCCGAGTTACCCGACGTGACCTCCGCATTGGTCAGCCTGGTCTGCCTGTCTGCCTTCCTGAAAAAATGGCAGCCTAAAGAAATCTTCACCTTCAACGGCATGAAAAAACCGTCCGAACGCAAAGCGGGCGAATACACTGCCGGGCAAATCATCAAAGCCTGGTCGCCTTTCGCCATCCTGACCGTTTTCGTCAGCGTGTGGACGATTAAGGGTGTTAAAGAGGCTTTGGGCGTTGCCACCATCAAATTCGACTGGCCGATGCTGCACAACTTGGTACAAAAAGCCGCGCCCATCGTCAGCGAACCGACACCATACGCCGCCGTGTTCAAAATTGACCTCCTCGGCGCAGTCGGTACGGCAATCCTGTTTGCTTCCATCGTTTCCGCCGCTTTGCTGAAAATGAAACCCTCCGAAGCCGTCAGCACTTTCTTTGAAACGCTCAAAGAACTGCGCCTGTCCATCCTGTCTATCGGCTTGGTACTTGGCTTTGCATTCGTGGCAAACTATTCAGGCCTGTCGTCCACATTGGCACTCGTCCTCGCCGCCACCGGCACCGTGTTCCCGTTCTTCTCGCCGTTCCTCGGCTGGCTGGGCGTATTCCTGACCGGTTCGGACACCTCCGCCAACGCGCTCTTCGGTTCGCTGCAAGCCAGCACCGCGCATCAAATCAACGTCGTACCCGAGCTGACCGTCGCTGCCAACACCACCGGCGGCGTGACCGGCAAAATGATTTCGCCGCAATCCATCGCCATCGCCTGCGCGGCAGTCGGTCTGGAAGGCAAAGAATCCAACCTGTTCCGCTTCACCGTGAAACACAGCTTGATTTTCTGTACCTTCGTCGGCCTGCTGACCCTGCTGCAAGCTTATGTTTTGCCGTGGACGCTGGTTTTCTTCAACAAATAAGCCAACCGGCTTGAAATAAAAGGTCGTCTGAAATCCAATTTGGGTTTCAGACGACCTTTTTGTCGTTGTGGGCGTGATCGGGTTTACCGTCATTTCCGTTTCGTTTAAACAGTAGGGGAATGCGTGAATCGAAGATGGCTTAAGTTATAGTCAATTAAAAACAAAATGGTACAATACTCAACTTTGAAGGTTTAACCATGGCATACTCTGCGGACTTAAGAAACAAAGCTTTAAACTATTACGAACAATGCAAAAACATCAGCCAAACCGCAGCGACGTTTAACTTGTCAAGAAACACGCTTTACCTGTGGATTCGCCTTAAAAAACAAACAGGCAGCCTAAAACATCAAGTTACCGGTCTAAATGCCGTCAAATTGGATAGGCAAAAACTGGCTCAATATGTTGGGCAACACCCGGATGCCTATCTGCATGAAATCGCCAAACATTTTGATTGTACGGCAGCCGCCGTTTGCTATGCACTCAAACAGATGGGGATGACGCGCAAAAAAAGACCACCACTTACAAAGAACAAGACCCGGCCAAAGTAACGCATTATTTGACACAGCTGGCCAAATTTTCCGACTACCAACGTGTTTATTTGGATGAAACAGGATTTGACCGCTACCTGTTCCGCCCCTATGCCCGCAGCCTGAAAGGGCAAATAGTGAAAGCGCAGATAAGTGGGAAAAGATACCGACGCTTATCTCTGGTGTCCGCACAAGTCGGCAACCGGCTGATTGCTCCGATGGTTTATCAAAATACGATGACCGGAGTCTTTTTTGAAGCGTGGTTTCAGCAATGCCTACTGCCCGCATTGATTCAAAAATCGGTGATTATTTTAGATAATGCGCGATTTCACCGTATGGGTGTCTTACGGGAAATGGCGGAAAAATGGGGACATAAGGTATTGCCTCTTGCACCTTATTCACCTGAGCTCAACCCGATTGAGAAGGTGTGGGCGAATATTAAGCGGTATCTGCGAACCGTATTGTCTGATTACGCCCGATTTGACGATACGTTACTGTCCTATTTTGATTTTAATTGACTATAATTCAAACACATTCATTTTTATTGATTAACCTCACCAATGTCTTCAAATCAATATTTTGGTATGACCAATCTTAATAAACAACCTGAGACCTTTGCAAAATTCCCCAAAATCCCC
>NZ_KV833351.1:0-28769 GCF_001837635.1 Neisseria sp. HMSC070H10 | reverse complement strand
GGAATTTTGCAAAGGTCTCAGGCCGTCTGAAATTTCAGACGGCCTTTGGTTTTACCAGATATCGGATTTGATTTTGCGTTTCAAGCCCGGGTGTTCAGAGAGTTTGAACTCTGGGTCTTTACCCATTTTCAGCTTGGCTGTGTAGTCTTTCAACAGCAGGAAGGCAAGCGGGGACAGGAGTAGGATGGCGACGAGGTTAATCCATGCCATGATGCCCATTGCCATGTCTGCCATATCCCATACCAAGGGTACGTTGGCAACTGCGCCGAAGTAGACCCATGCCAAAACCAGCATACGGAAAACGGCGGTAACCAGCCAATGGCTCTTGATGAATTGGACGTTGGACTCGGCATAGGCATAGTTACCGATAACGGTTGAAAAGGCAAACATAAACAGGATGACGGCAAGGAAGCCCGCGCCCCATTGACCCACTTGGCTGACAATCGCCGCCTGCGTCAACGCCGCACCGCTCAGGTCGCCGTAAGGCTGCTGATAGGTCAAGATGATAAAGGCTGTGCATGAGCAGACGATGATGGTATCGACGAAAACGCCCAGCATTTGAATCATGCCTTGGGAGACGGGGTGTTTCACTTCGGCAGCGGCGGCGGCATTCGGCGCGGAACCCATACCCGCCTCATTGGAATACAGGCCGCGTTTGATACCCTGCATCATGGTGGTCGAAATCAGACCGCCGAGGAAACCGCCTGCAGCCGAATCGAAGTTGAACGCGTTGGAGAAAATCTGACCGAACACGTCAGGAATCAGGGAAATATTGGTAGCAATGATGAAGAGTGCTATGACGAGATATAAAACCGCCATCAGCGGAACGATAATTTCCGCGGCTTTAGATACGCGACGGATACCGCCGAAGATAATAGGGGCAGTCAGAATGACCAGGGCGACACCGACATAGTGTTGATCCCAGCCCCATGCCGCTTTGGTGGTATCGGCGATGGTATTGGTCTGTACGGCTTCAAATACAAAGCCGAAACAGAAAATCAGGCTCAGGGCGAACAAAACGCCCAGCCATTTTTGTCCCAGGCCTTGAGTGATGTAGTAGGCAGGACCGCCGCGGAAGTGGTGGTTGTCGTAGTCCCGAACTTTAAAGAGTTGGGCCAGTGAAGATTCGACAAACGCCGAACTCATGCCGATTAAGGCGGTTACCCACATCCAGAATACCGCGCCCGGCCCGCCGAGTTTGATGGCAATCGCCACGCCGGCGATGTTGCCCACGCCTACGCGGCTGGCCAAGCCGGTAACGAATGCTTGGAATGGTGTGATTCCGTGCGGATCATCACCTTGTTTGCGGCCGCCCAACATTTCTTTGATACTGCGGCCGAAGAGGCGGAATTGTACAAAACCGGTGGTAACGGTGAAAAAGAGGCCTGCGCCTAAAAGCATATATACCAACCCCGACCACATTGGGTCGTTGATGGCGTTTATCCAGCCGTGAAGCTGTTCGAAAAATTGATCCATACAAACCTTTCAGAGTTTCTGCATTTTCAGACGGCCTGTGTGTGGAGGCTGTCTGTAACTGGATGTATTCTAGCAGACTGTCAACAAACTGAAAAACGTTTACATATTCTTTTTTATATTATCTTTTTGATTATCATGTAATTTTATTATTATGGTGTAAAGGATTTATCGATTTAAACTCTTCCGTTTTACATATTTGAACAAAAAGGCCGTCTGAAAACAGAGTCTTGTTTTCAGACGGCCTTGATTTTATTTCAATGCGTTATTCGGGACGCATTTGCGGGAACAGAATCACGTCGCGGATGGTTTGTGAATCGGTCAGTAGCATTACCAAGCGGTCGATGCCGATGCCGCAGCCGCCGGTCGGCGGTAAACCGAACTCCATGGCGCGGATGTAGTCGGCATCATAGTGCATGGCTTCATCGTCGCCAGCGTCTTTTTGCGCCACTTGCGCTTTGAAGCGTTCGGCTTGGTCTTCCGGATCGTTCAACTCGGAGTAGCCGTTTGCCAGTTCGCGGCCGACAACGAAAAGCTCGAAGCGTTCGGTCAAACCCGGTTTGCTGTCGGATGCGCGTGCCAATGGTGATACTTCGACAGGGTAATCGATGATGAAAGTCGGGTTCCACAGCTTGCCCTCGGCGCAACCTTCAAACAGGGCAAGTTGCAGGCTGCCGATGCCTGGAGACGGAGGCAGGCTTTCGCCGTGTTTGACAATTTCTTTTTTCAGCCATTCTTCATCGTTCAACTGCTCATCGGTGTAGTGCGGATTGTATTTTTTGATGGCGCCGAGAATGGTCAGGCGTTCAAACGGGCTTTCCAAATCGACTTCTTTGCCGTTGTAGCTGATTTTTGCCGTGCCGTTTACTGCGCGGGAAGCGTTGCGGATGATGTCTTCCGCCATTTGCATCATGCGTTCGTAGTCGGAGAAGGCTTCGTAGAATTCGATCATGGTGAATTCAGGGTTGTGGCGTACGGACATGCCTTCGTTACGGAAGCTGCGGTTGATTTCAAACACGCGTTCCAAGCCGCCGACAACCAAGCGTTTCAGATACAGCTCGGGCGCAATGCGCAGATAGAGCGGAATATCCAAGGCATTGTGGTGGGTAACGAACGGTTTCGCTGTTGCGCCGCCTGGAATCGGGTGCATCATTGGGGTTTCGACTTCCAAATAATGCTCGTTGACCATGAAATTGCGCACGGATTGGATGATTTGGCTGCGTTTGATAAACGTATTGCGCGATTCTTCGTTGGCAATCAAATCGACGTAGCGTTGACGGTATTTGGTTTCCTGGTCGCTCAAGCCTTTATGTTTGTCCGGCAGAGGGCGTAGGGATTTGGATAGCAGGCGGATGTTGGATACGCGCACGGTCAATTCGCCGTGGTTGGTTTTGAACAAAGTACCTTCCGCACCGACGATGTCGCCCAAGTCCCAGTGGTTGAAGTCGTCCAAAACTTCTTGGCTCACGCCTTTGTTGTTCAAATAAAGCTGGATTTGACCGGTAACGTCTTGAATGGTGGCGAAGCTGGCTTTGCCCATTTGACGTTTGAGCATCATGCGGCCGGCCACTTTGACGGGAATGCCTTGCGGGTCGAGTTCTTCTTTGCTGATTTCACCGTATTGGGTGTGCAGGTCGGCGGCAAAGCTGTCGCGTTTGAAATCGTTAGGGTAGGCGTTGCGTTCTTTGCGGATGTTGTGCAGTTTCTCGCGGCGCAGGGCGATGATTTGGTTTTCATCCAACTGCGGCTCGATTTGCGGATTGTTTTGTTCGCTCATGGTGTTTTCCGGAAAATGAGTCAGGCTGCCGGAGTTTTCAGACGGCCTGAATAAAGTGAAAAATTGGCTCTATTTTACGCGATGTCGGTGTTTTTTTCTATAAAGGCAGAAAGGCCGTCTGAAACCTGAACTGCCCCCCAAAAAACTGTATTTTTGTGATCGGCTTGTCGGCGATGAAGGGATTTTTGCGGTGGTCGGTCAAGATTTTGGACTGAAGGGTTTGAGTGCGCCGATGCCGCTTTCCTGACAGGCGGTTATCCAACGTTGCAGATGGGTGCGTGAGATGTGGTATTGGTCTTGGTATTTGAAGTGTAATGCATATAGGGACATAAAAAAACTGCACCTTGTTAGTTGGAGGGCAACTTTGGGGATGTAGTTCATTCTGTCTAATATCTTGCTCTTCAATTATCAAAACCTCTGGATTTAGATACGGAAATTGCTTCAATACGTGCCATTTGACGGTAACGCCGAGTTTGATTCGGTGCTCCACCTTTACCCGGATAAATCCCTGTTCCACGTTCCACTTCAAATGTAAAATGTTTAGGTTGGCGGGCAAATGTTACATATTCACGCGCTTCTATTTCCGACATTATGATTTTTTTGACTTTGCCCAACTTGGCTTCTGCATCTTTAATCTTCATGCCCGGGTGTACACCTGAAGCCGTGTGACAGGTAGGAGAATCGGTTTCCAAAAAATTAATTTTTTTATGGAGTTTTATAGGAGAATCAGGATCGTCGTCTCCATCTTGAAAAGCGATAACCATAACGTCTTTAGATAGCGTAATGGCAACAAACGCCACACCTTCGGCATCGCTTTCTCTTTCCATTTTTGCCTTCGGGAATTTCTGTTTTACCTGCTTTAAGTTCTGCCCTAATTTAATTCCTCCGATACTGTCTTTTTGAATCAAACATTCGGCAGTAGCCGGCATGGCAAAACCCAAGATCAATGCGCTCATTATCCCGATTTTGTGCAACATGGTTACTTTCCTATTTAATAAAAATTAGTTATAAAAAAACTGCACCTTGTTAGTTGGAGTAGCAACTTTTTGGGTGCAGTTTAACCTGAAAAATCAACTTCAGACGGCCTTTTGTTTCATGAAGGGCAGTTAGATATCGGTTTCCAAATAAACGACTTGGGTTTGCAGATATTCTTCCAAACCGTGTTTGCCGTCCGCGCCGCCGATACCTGATTTTTTCCAACCGGCATGGAAGCCCTGCATGGCTTCAAAGTTTTCGCGGTTGATGTATGTCTCGCCGAAACGCAGGCGGCGGGTTACATAAAACGCTTCATTCAGATTGGTGGTATAGACGGAGCTGGTCAGGCCGAATTCGCTGTCGTTTGCCAAAGCGATGACTTGATCGAGCGTGTCGAAAGTGGCAACCGGCAGGACGGGACCGAAGGTTTCTTCCTTCATGATGTCCATGCTGTTGTCGGTATCGGTCAGCAGGGTCGGCTCGAAGAAATAGCCGCGTCCTTCGGCGCGTTTGCCGCCGCAGACCAGTGTCGCACCTTGTTTGACGGCGCGTTCCACTTTTTCAGCAACGGCTTTGACAGCGCGCTCTTCAATCAGCGGACCCATTTCCAGCGCGCCTGCTTCGGCTTCGGCCGGGTTGCCGTAGCGTACGCCTTTCATGGCGGCGGTCATTTTTTCGATAAACGCGTCTTTCAGGCTGTTGTGGACATACACGCGTTCGGCGCAGTTACAGATTTGGCCGGTATTGCCCACGCGTGAAGCCAAGATGGATTTGACGGCCAGATCCAAGTCGGCATCTTTCAGAACGATGGCAGGGGCTTTGCCGCCCAGTTCCAGTGAGACTTTGGTAATGTTGGCGGCGGCTGCTTCCATCACTTGGCGGCCTGCATCGACAGAACCGGTCAGGCTGACCATATCGACTTGCGGATGTGATGCCAAGGCATTGCCGATTTCTGCGCCAGGGCCGTTAACGACGTTGAATACGCCGGCCGGTAAGCCTGAAGCATGAACGATTTCAGCAAAAATGTGGCAGTTAATCGGGGTAACGCTGCTTGGTTTGACGACGATGGTATTGCCTGTTACCAAAGCCGGGCCCATTTTGCGGGCGATCAGGAAGAATGGGAAGTTCCACGGCAAAATGCCGGCGATTACGCCCAAAGGACGTTTGAACAATAAAATATTTTCGCGCGGGCGGTCGCTTTGGATGATTTCACCTTCATAACGGCGCGCCCATTCGGCTTGGTAGTCGAGATAATCGGCAGTGAACATGACTTCTATGCGTGCCAAATCTTTGGTTTTGCCGCCTTCGGCGACAATGGTGTCGGTCAGCTCGTCGGCGCGTTCGCGGATGCCTTGGGCAATTTTGCGCAGGTATGCGCCGCGTTCAACGGCAGGCAAACGCTCCCATGCAGTTTGTGCATCTCTGGCCGCAGCAACGGCACGATCAACATCGGCTTTTCCGCCTTTAGGCTCACGTGCGATGACTTCTTCGGTTGCCGGATTCAATACATCACGCCATGCGCCGTTAAAATCGGTTTCAAAGCGGCCGTTAATATACATAGACAGTTGTTTCATCAAACCTTCTCCTGTTGTTGTAGTTGGATGTAGTTTTAGTCTATGCCTAAATTGTCTGGCATACAAGAGGATTTAGCGTGGGTTGATGGTAGGTATTTGGAAGTTTTTAGAAAAAGATGTTGGGTGAGGAGTTGGGTTTGATTGATTCAAGAGGTTTGTGATGCTTTCAGTCACATCTATAACAGCATTGTGACAAAGCTCGAATATTCTTGATGTTGATAATAAGGGAGGTATTGAGTGAAGAAAGGTTTGATGGAGAATATAAAAAAAACCTGCTTTGAAAAAAAGCAGGTTTTCATATTTGGTGGGTCGTGAGCGATTCGAACGCTCGACCAACGGATTAAAAGTCCAAATAATAAAATATAACTAATTGTTTCCAAACAGAGTTGAAGCCAGCACCTTCAGTCTGATACAGTTTAATTTTGCCTTATCTCGGCACAAACCGGACACATACCACAGAACGAAAATCCAAGCATTTTTACTCAATTTGCTTTGATTTTCGTTTTTTCTTTTCAGAATAAATAAAGGAAGGGATGTGAAAAAAACATGAAGAGAATATTGATACTGACAACATCACTCTTTGCTTTTTACCAAACATCAGCGATTGCCGACACTCCATACCCTCAATACGCTGCATTAGTTGAAAAGCATGCAGCATTACAGCGTTTGGACAAAAACATTGTATGGGCGGTTATGGGGCGTGAGAGCTCAGGAAACCGTTATGCTCTGTCCAATAAGAATGCACGGGGTTTGTTACAGGTCATACCTCCCACTGCTGCAAGAATGGGGGTGAATCCTAAAAACCTCTACGACCCGGAACAAAACATCATCGCAGGTACACGCTACCTGCGTTTTTTATGTAACCACTTTCCTGATAAATCCAGCCCACATGGTTGCAATATTGATTTGGTACTGGCTGGGTATAACGCCGGTGAGGGAGCTGTCAGGAAATATGGTGGCATTCCGCCTTATCGGGAAACGCAGCACTACGTCCGCAACGTGAAAGAACGTTACGCACGATTGAGCGGCAATCGTACAGTTTTGGCTTCACACCCTGTTCAGCCTTTTAAACCGAAGCCTATACCTGCTGTTGTCCGATCTGACAGCTCGTCTGAAAACATAGTAAAAGTAGCAGCCCAAACACCCGTCAAACGATACGCGGAATGGGATGTATTTAAAGAGTTTTAACTGCCTTCGGGCAATTCTTATCACCGCTAAATGCGGTTTTTTTTTGTCTTTTAAAAAGGAAATAATGATGAACAACATCAAAAAAATTGTAGCCAATCCCCAAACTATCGCTGCGGTTGCTTTATTGACAATTGCACAAATGACGTTGGCAGACGGGTTTAATGATGTCAATAATATTGCGGTGAAAGTCCGCCAAGGCATCTATGTTCTTGTCGGCACGATTTGCGGTATAACCATGCTTTGGTTTTTTCTACAAGCAAAAAGTGGTCGAAAAACATGGGGTGATTTTTTAGAACTCAGTTTGTATGTGGTTGGTGCAGGTGCATCTATTGCCTTTGCTACTTATCTGTTTACCAAAGGCGGTTCGGTTTCATTCTGAGGAACACAGATGGAAAAGGAAAATATCCACACCGAACAGCATACCTTTAACGGACTGAACCGTCGGGCAATGATGTTCGGCATTCCCCTTGAGGCTGTTGCCACCAGTATTTTTATTAGTATGGGGGTAACTTTGCCGATGATGTATTTCCTCGGCTGGCGGGCTTTATTGTTTTTACTCTTGCCCGTGCCGTTTTTGGCCTTTTTACGGACAATTTGTGCCAATGACGACCAAGCCTTAAACATCTACCGCTTGGAAACAAAATACTTCCTGCGCCGCCGTAATACCAGGCTGTTCAACGGCACGAACACCATTCTCGCCACTAAATTTGGGAGACAACAAAGTGATTATCAGCGATTTTTTGAGCAATGCTCTGAAAGCGCAACCGGCACAGTCGGATTTTCTACCGAAAATCTGCCAACACGTTACAAACAACATCGTTAATTACAAAACTGGACATCTCGCCTTCGTTATCCGCATGGAAGGCCTGCCGTTTGACGGTGTGGACGACAAGCACCTGTTCACGCAGTTTGTATCGTTACGCAACCTGCTCGCCGGTATGGGCAAAACCTTGGGCAACCGTTTGGCGGTGTGGGGAACGCTGCAACGCCAAAAGATTGTCTTTGACCGTGAGTACAAGTTTCAGACGGCTTTCTGTCAGCAGTTTGCTGACAAGTATCTGAAACGCTTTCAGGAAGCGGATTATTTTGAAAACGTATTCCATCTGACAGTTTTGATTAAGAACGACTATTTGGAAGCAGGTATTAAAGAAGCAGAGGAGCAAATTCAGATTCTGATGCGTTCACTCGAACCATACGATCCGTATCTTTTGACTGCCTATAAGAATGAAAACGGTGTTGCCTTCTCGGAGGTGTACTCGTTTTTTGGTAGCCTAATTAATGGAACACGGGAAGAGATTCCTTTGTCTTTCGTTGATGCTTATCAGACTATTCCAGGAGCTAATCTGCATTTTGGCTCGGATTTGTGCGAAATTCGTTCCCAAAACGGGACTCGTAAGTTTGCACAAATGTTCGATCTGAAAGACTTTGGGATTAGTAAACCTAAAATCTTGACATCAATCTTGCGCTTGCCTTGTGAGTTTACATTCACTCAAAGCCTTGTGTTCATCAATCCGTATGATATGCAGGGCGAAATTAAGAAACAGTTGAACAATCTGACATCGGTCAACGACAAGGCAACGGAGCAGCAGAAAGAGTTGGAACAAGGTCAGGGTTTACTCGTTTCGGGCGAATTGATGTTCGGCGACTATCATGCGGCGTTGGTCGTGTACGGTAAGACGGCGGAAGAGGCGGCGGCAAACGGTGCGCGTGCTTATTCCACATTCCTGAATGCGGGTGGCTACCGCTTTACCAAGGCTGGGCTGTCCGCTCCGGCGACGTTTTTCAGCCAAGTGCCGGGCAGCAAGGAAAAGCCCCGCTCTTACCCGAAAACGACAACAAACTTTGCGACAACCTTCGGCATACACAACTACTCGCACGGTAAAAAACAGGGTAATCCGATTGGCGATGGTTCGGCAATTATGCCGCTGCAAACCACGTCCAAAACGATTTACGACTTCAACTTCCATTTTTCAAATCTGAAGGAGGACAACCTTGGTGAGAAAATCGCCGGACACACACTGATGTTGGGTGCAACCGGTACGGGTAAAACCACTTTGCAAACATCTATGATGGCGTTCACAGAACGCTTCAACCCTTATATGTTCGTGATGGACTTAGACCGGGGCATGGAGATATTCATCCGTGCCATTGGCGGCTCGTATTTTGCGTTGGAAGCGGGGGTTTCGACCGGGTTAAACCCTTTTCAACTGCCCGATACGCCGGCAAACCGTGAATTCCTGTACAGCTTGGTTGGTATGTGCGGCGCAGACGAAAACGGCAAACTGACGGCTACGGAAGAAAAAGAGATTCAGGCCGCTGTCGATACGATGTTTAGCATGGATTACGAACACCGTCGTTTCAGCCATCTGTTACAAAGTATTCCTGTCGTTCCAGATCCCAACTCACTGCGTATGCGCCTGTCCAAATGGTGCGAAAGTGAAGGCGGACGGTTCGCATGGTGCTTGGACAACCCAACGAACCTGTTTGATGCCGAACAGTTCTTCCGTGTCGGCTTTGACCTTACCGATATTCTGAAGGACGACTATCCGCCGACCGCTCCGGTTTTAGCGTATATGTTCCACCTGAGAAATATCATGATGGACAAAGTTGCTAAAGAAGACGGCATTCTCGCTTCCATCATTGAAGAATTTTGGTATGCGGCACGTTTTGAGGCATTGCAGGACATCATGCTCAAAATTCTGAAAACCGACCGTAAACGCGGCGGCTGGTTGATTTTGGTGTCGCAATCACCGGAAGATGCGATTTCTTGTCCTATTTTCCCGGCGATTGTGCAACAAACGCCAACTAAAATCTTTCTGCCGAATCCTGATGCCGAATTTGAAAACAGCTATGAACGTTGTGGCCTGACGCTAAAAGAGTTTGAGGAACTTTCCAAACTCTCGCTGGAAAGTCGCACATTCTTGGTTAAGCAGTCGAAACAGTCGGCATTTGCCATGCTGGATTTGTACGGTTTTCATGATGAAATGCCTTTTCTGTCAGGTTCATCTGATAACGTTGAGTTGTTGCATCAAATTATGGAAGATGTTGGCAGTGAAAATCTGGATGTTTGGTATCGCCCATTTCTTGAAACCCTGCGAGAACGCCGTGCAGAGAAGAAAAATGCGCGAGCCGCATAATATTCTTTTAATTTAACGAAGGCTGTTTGAATTTCAAACGGCCTTTTTTTTTGCCGCTTGATGCGGCTTTCAACAAGGAACTTATGATGAAATTGAATCTGAAGAAATTATCCGCTATGGCTCTTCTTGTTACGAGTTTAGCAGCTATGCCTTTGGCAGTTACAGCTAGTGGTATTCCGGTAGTTGATGGTGCAGCAGCAGCTCAACGCGCCCAAAACTTCATTCAGCAGATGATGGAGATGGCTAAGCAACTCGCACAAATGAAACAGCAGTACGAACAACAGGTTAAACAGTTTAAAGCGATGACAGGTTCGCGCAATATGGGCAATCTTTTGAAGGATACGCTCAAAGACCAAATTCCGTCCGAGTGGAGCGAGATTTATAAAGGCGCAAAAAATATCGACTATAAGTCTGTAATTAATAGTAAGGCTTATAACCCTGAAACGGCGCAACGAATGGCTGTGCATAACATGAAGGAGATGGAAAAAGTCTTTAACTCGATGGAGACACAACTTAAATCTCTGTCGCGCTTGATGGACGAAGTCAACAATACACAAGACATCAAAGCCGCTACTGACCTGCAAAACCGTATTTCTGTGGAACAGGCAAAAATCGCCAACAATCAAACCAAGCTGGATATGCTCGATCGGTTGTATAAACGACAACAAGAAATCGAACAGCGCCAGTATGCTTCCCGTGAAGAATGTATGGCACGTCATATCCGTGATCGCAACTATGCGGTCTGCAATCAGTAGTAGCTTTATCGTGCTGCATTCGGGAGTAAGCGAATGCAGCACTAAAAAAAATAGGGCAAATTATGGAAACAACTTCTTATTTTTCCGAACTCGCCAACTTTCTACTAAACGGTATGGGAACTAATCTGTTCCAAAAATCAAACAACATGATCAGCGGTATTGCTCCGGTTTTTCAAATCGGCTTTGGGATTTATATCCTGTTGATCGCGTTTGACTATTACAAACGGGGGTTTGATGAAAATGTCGTGGATTTGGGTAAGCGCATGATCGGCTGGTTGCTGATTATCGCTTTTGCGTTCAATTCCAGTCAGTATCAGAAACTCGCCAATATCATGTGGATGTTGCCTGAAAATCTGAGTGGATTGTTGGGGACTTCAACCTATACTGCAAGCGCGTTGGATACCCAAAGCAACAATATCTTAAAGATGATGGAGAATATTTTTGCGTATGCCTCTTCTTTGGATATGCTACAAGTATCAGATAAGCTGATGCTTTATATTGGTGGTACGGTTGCTGTTATATTGGCTTATTTGTTCTTTCTCATTACATTTGCTTATTACCTAATTGCCAAACTATCATTGGCGATGGTAATCGTCATCGGACCTATGTTTATAGGTTCAATGTTGTTTCCTGCAACACGGCAGTGGGGCATGAATTGGATAGGACAAATCCTTAATTACTCAGTTACAGTAGTGTTTTACGTTATTCTAGGTGCATTGCAGAATGATTTTTTCAAGAACCAATTAGAAAGAGCAGTAGTTGGAGAGATCGGATCAGTTGCTCAGGTAGTCGGCTTGATTCCGCTCTTTTTCCTATCAACAACAATTTTTATTTTGGTTGCCTGGAGTATTCCTTCGATTTCTTCTGCTTTAACGGGTGGGGCATCTGTAAACGGTTTCAGTCGAACCGTTATGTCTGTGGCAAGATGGGCAAAAGGTGTGAAACTTCCCGGTGGCGGGAAAGTCAAACCGAAATAATCCAATTTAGGAGAATATGATCATGACTTTCGTAACTAAAATGCTTTGGTGGATGTTGTTGCTTTCTGTGGGCACATTGATGTTTATCGGTATGTTCGGCAACTTGATGGAAAGTTCTTTGGCCAGATTAGCCGGGCTATGTATCGGTTTATCGATTTTTGGATTATTTTTTAAACTGCTTGACCGACCAGTACCGGTTCGTTTTGATGATTAATACTCTAAGGGTTTAAATATGGATTATCGCAAGGTTACTAAATTTACTGCTATAACAGCCCTGAGTTTGGGCTTGAGTGCCTGTGCTGAACTGACTGACGGCCTCAGTGCCATCAACGGTACTTTGGCGGGTATTAATTCAGGTATGGCCGGTTCGGGAGCAGGGCAAGCTAAAGGCACTTTGTCTTTAGGCAGTAAATCGACAGCTCAATACGAATTAAAAAACTTGAAAATGCTTGTTGTTCAAAGAGGTGGCAGTTATAAGGGGGCGATTCCACAGGCAGATATAACCTTTACTGGTGAGGCTTTAAACAAAACCAATCGTCTGATTGTGGTTAATGTGTCCGTTCCTATTTATGACAAACAGGGATATTATGTGTCGGCAGTATCAACCGACATCCACATACCTCCTAAAGAGAAAGTCAAAATTGACAACTTTCGTACAACTCTTTCTCTAACCGATGATAATCGTTTCAATATTCAAAAAACGCAATATCACGCAACAACCTATTAATCTATCTGAGAAGAACACCCCAATCGGGGTGTTTTTTTTGGGCTTATCGATTCATAAATCAAGGAAATCCCCGTGAAAACCATCCTTCTTCTCTCCCTTTCTATCGCACTTTGTGCATGTTCCGGAAAAAAGCCTCCTCAACCTCACGGTACGCCTTTTCCGATTAATTCAACTATTCAAGCAAGAGGATAAATGATGCCTGACAATTCACAAAAAGCCAGCAATAACAAAATGGCTATTGAGTTTATTAATGCTGCAAAAGGTTTTGAAAGCGCAGAAATTGTGCGTGTTCATAAATCAGCAAAAATTGCATGGCGCATCAGTGGTGCGTGTCTCTTGATCACAGGCTTGGCAGTTGGAGCAGTAGCAGGTCTGACACCTTTAAAAGAGACACGGCCTTATGTAATCAAGGTCGATAACAACACCGGGCAAACGGAAATCGTAACGATGATGAAAAATCAGGAACAATCCTACGGCGAAGTTATGGATAAACACTGGTTGACACGTTACGTCCAACTTCGTGAAAGCTATGACTGGGTAACAATTCAGGATAACTACGATGCGGTTATGTTGATGAGTTCCCCTGAGATTCAGGCAGCATTTTCAAAAATCTATAACGACAATCCGCAAGCTCCGCATAAGGTATTAAAAAACCAATACAAGGTAGTCGCCAAAGTAAAAGCCGTGACTTTTATTGGTAGTACAGCGCAAGTCCGTTTTGAAAAACGTATGGTACCGATTTCGGGAGATTTAAATCAGGAAATTCCTGTTCAAAACATGATCGCAACTATCGGCTACGAATATGCGAACCAGCCTATGAGTGAGGAAGCCCGCCGTATCAATCCATTGGGCTTTATTGTCAAAAGTTATCGCGTCGATCCGGAAACTGCGCCATAACAGAAAGGGTTAACGATGAATGTAAAAATGAAACTGACAGCATTACTGCTGATGGGACTTTTACCTGCTGTATCCGGAGCGGTATCTGTTCCCAAAGGGTCGGCTAAAGACGGCCGCATCCAAACCGTTGTGTACAATCCCGATGATGTTATTCATGTTCATGCTCGTATTGGAGAAGCTGTTTTAATCCAACTTGAAGATGGTGAATTGCTGACTGGTGATACAAGCGGCTTGGGTATGGGTGATACAGAAGCCTGGAATTTGGCAGTTCGAGGTAACAATCTCTATATGAAGCCGGTTGCTTCCGCTCCAGCCACAAATATGTTGATTACAACTAACAAAAAACGAACATATGCCTTCGATTTGTCGCTAACCGGCAAGAAAAATGGCAAATATGTTCAAAAGCCGACTTATTTACTTCGATTTGTCTATCCTGATACTGCGGAATATAAAGCGCGTGCCGAAGCTCAGAAACAGGCTAAGGCTTTGGAAAAAATCAAAGGAACAAGGCATCGATCCAGTGTTCAGCACAATTACAACTATTGGGGTAAGGGCAATAAAGCACTAGCACCGACAGTGGCCTACGATAATGGCCGCTTTACTTATTTCAGCTTTGATAACGGTCGAGAACTGCCACTGATTTACAAAGTTATGGCTGACGGTACAGAAATGTTGCTTAACAGCCATGTGGAGGGCGATACCGTGGTAATCCATGAAACTGCAAAACATTTTGTTTTGCGCCTCGGAAAATCTGTGCTTGGTTTGGAAAATCGTAGCTTCGATGAACAAGGCACGTTTAATCGAACCGGCACCGGCAATCATGATTTTGTCCGTATTAGCAGAGAGAAGGAAGGCAGATGAAATTCTTCGACAAATTCAAACGAAAAACTAAGCCTAATACCGTAGAAAACGGTGATTTTACAAAGCCTGAAGCCCTATCCCAATCTGTTCAGAACGATAAAATCGAACCCGGCATACCATTGAATCTAAATACTGCTACACCTAATAATATGCGTAAGGTCGCTTTTGCAGGAGTAGGCATTCTTGCGGTAGGTGTCATCGTATCGGGACTGATCGGGATGACGGGTGGGGATGAAGAAGCGGAAGATTCTCAACCAAAGATTGCTTCTGCTCCTGAAGTAACAGGGAGTAAAAACTTTGCCCAGGATAAAGCGGAAATTGCTCTGATGGATCAACAAGCCGCTTCAGATCCCGTTCCGGATGAGGGTGCTTCCGAGCCTCAACCGGAAGTGGCTTCACAAGTCCAAACGGGTGCAGTTCAACCCACTGTTCAACCGGTGGAGCAAGTACCCTACGATAGCACTGTTCAAGCCACACCATCTGAAACTACGCCTTCTCAAACCCCTAAAGACCGCAAAATGAGTGGTAATGTTTTAGTTAAGTTCGATAGTAGTATCTCTGACTTGGGCAGCACTTCATCTGAAAGTAGCGCACAACTGAATACAGGTAGCCCTCCAAGTTTCTTTGGGGGTGAGGATGGAGGTGGTGCTACACAGGGAGGTGGGGGCAGTTTTGGTTCGCGACTGAATGCGACTGTAACGGCTTCAGCCCAAGCACAACAACGTGGGGATTTGACATATCTGCTGGCCAAAGGAACGAATATCCCTTGCGGATTGGATACCAAGATCGTAACAACCCAGCCTGGATTTACCCAGTGTATCGTATCGAAAGATGTATATTCCGCTAATGGACAAACCCTTCTGATCGAACGTGGCAGTAAAATCATCGGTGAACAAACTTCCGCCTTGTTGCAAGGACAAGCACGAGTCTTCGTGTTATGGAATGAGCTGGAAACGCCGACTGGCGTAAAAGTGCCACTAGCGAGTCCAGGTGCAGGGGCTTTGGGTGAAAGTGGTCATGCTGCTTATGTTAAATACCATTTTTGGAAACGTTTCGGCGGTTCTATTATGATTAGCTTGATTGGTGATATTGGTGATGCTGTTGGTAATCGCCAAAACCGAACTTCGGGCAATAATAATCACATCTCGTATGAAAATACGAGCGAGGCCGCGCAACAGATGGCAACCGAAGCCTTGAAAAACAGTATCAATATTCCGCCAACCGGTACGATTAATCAGGGCTCACTGATTAACATCATGGTTGCCCGGGATGTTGATTTCAGCAAAGTATATGAGTTGGTTAATCCTTACGGATACTGATTCAGACGGCCTGCCCCTCCGGGGGCAGGTTTTTTTATGAAAGCCTAATTCCAAATGACACAAAACCCGACAACTTTTCACGGGCAGGCATCTATCCATTCAGATGCGGTTGTCCGCAACTTGATGGCCAAAACAGGTTTGGACGATTATCTCAACCGAGAAGGCGTAACCGAAGTACTGATTAACCGGGAACGCGAAGTTTTTTTGGAAACCTCGGCCGGTTTTGAGCGGATTGAAAACGACCGGCTGACACTGCCGATTTTGACTCAGCTTGCTACCGCGTTATGTACCTATAACAGCAAACACATCAGTATGGAGCAACCTATCCACTCCGTTACTCTGCCTGACGGTGAACGTGGCCACATCATGATACCGCCGTCCTGTGAAGACAAAACTATCGTCTATGCTTTCCGCAAACCGTCGCAGACACGTTTTACATTGGATGATTACATACAGACGGATCGTGTTTCCCGTTTTCAAGATGTATCTACCTTTGGAGCTTCAGCCGACCTTAATCTTGGCGAAATGGAAATAGACAACAAATATTTTCGGGATATTTCTGACAAGATGAAGTTACCACATGACGTACAACTTGCACCTTGGCAATATGAGATGTTGGATCACAAGGCAAACCGTAATATGAATGCCTTTTTTGCTTTGGCCATTAAACACAAACTCAATATCTGTATGGTCGGAGGTACCGGCTCCGGTAAGACGACGTTCACTAAAGCCCTGTCCGATTTGGTACCGGCAGAAACCCGTATTATTACGCTGGAAGACACGCATGAGCTTGACTTGCCCATGCACCTAAATCATGCCCATCTCTTTTACAAAGGCCATATCACGGCAAAAATGTTGATTGCCGCCTGTATGCGTTTAAAACCCGACCGGGTTTTCCTGACTGAGCTGCGTGGCGACGAGGCTTGGGATTATATCTCGCTCTTAAATACAGGCCATCCGGGCGGCCTAATGTCCGTCCATGCCAATGATGCACGGAGCGTCCATTACCGAATCGCCCAACTGGCGAAAGAATCGGCAACCGGCCGGACAATGGATTACGACTATATCCTCAACTCGGTTAAATCCAGTATTGATGTTGTTGCCTATTTTGAAAAGACTCATATGACCGAACTGTATTTTGACCCGGTTGAAAAATTTTATGCCATGCGTGGCCGAGTTTAAGGAAGAAATATGCCATACCTAAACCGTATTGAAGTAATGGGTAATTTGGGAAAAGACCCGGAATTGCGTTATCTGCCCAATCAAACGCCTGTAAGCAGTATTTCACTCGCCTATACAGAAAAATGGCGTGATAAAGCCAGTAACGAGCAACGTGAACGAATCGAATGGTTTAATGTTGTGTTGTACGGCAAACAGGCAGAAACAGTTTGTCGATACATGAAGAAAGGTGATTGTTTGTGGGTTGCAGGTAAGTTGCAATCACGCCGTTACGAACATCACGGTGTTGAGAAGACTGTGTATGAGATTATGGCTGGAGAAATACAGATTATTCATACAAAAAACCAAAACGAAACTGTGTCCGGTTTGGAATATCTGTAAGTTTTTGAGTTCAAGCTGTAATCGTATGCCCGCTTTAAGCGGGCTATATTTTTTTATGGGGCATTAGAGAATGAAAAATAAGTTAATTGGGCTGTTAGCCATGCTGGGCATTTTTGTGCCAATAAGTTTTGCTGGTGGCATGTACCTAGGTAGTATCGTAATGACGGCATGGTTGAATTTAAAAAGTGAGCCATCCGTTAGCATGTTGTACCACTATTGGAAATACTACGACCGGTTGAGACCTGGCGCTCAGACGGCCTTTGAAGTATCAGTCTTTATTGCTCTTCTGATTCCAATTGTAGTTGCCGTGATAATTTGTGCAGCAATGCTGATGAAACCAAAACGTGAACTGCATGGATCGGCGCGCTTTGCCAATCGTATGGAAATCACAAAGCATGGTCTTTTGAAAAAGAAATTTACTGGTGATGAGGAACCGGATTTACTGATTGGGAAATATGGTAACGATTATTTGCGTTGGTCAGGTAACGAATTTTTATATTTAGCCGCACCTACCCGGTCAGGAAAAGGCGTAGGTATTGTGATTCCAAACTGTCTTCACTACCGGGACAGCATGGTCGTATTTGATCCGAAACTGGAAAACTTCCTGATTTCAGGTGGCTATCGGTCTTCTCATGGACAGGAAGTATTTTTGTTTAATCCGGCTGGTAGAATGCCTGAACACGAACGCAATCCGAACGCGCCTTTGGTTTCACACCGTTGGAATCCTTGTACCTATATTCGCAGAAATCCCGTCTATACCTACAAAGATGTGAAAAACATCGCTTCCATCATGTACCCAAAGCCGTCTAAAGATAACGGCAGTGCGACCTTTTTCCAGGAATCTGCACAAAATCTGTTTGCCGGTCTGTTGCTCTACATGGTTGAGACGGAATCGGAGCGCGACTTATCTTTACCTGAAAACAAAACCACGTTGGCCAACCTGTTCCGTTTGACGACACCATCGGATGGTAGAACGTTGGCAGAATGGATTAAAGATGAAATGACATTGCGCGAACAACAGCCTCATACACAGTTGAGCCAAAACTGCCGCAGCCTACTGATGGGCTTTGCCAACGGTAACGCCAAAACGGGCGCAGACATTTTGGCAACACTGATTGCGCCTTTGGGCATTTTCATTGACCCGGTAGTCGAAGCGGCAACAAGTGGCGACGATTTTTACTTGGATGAAGTACGCAAAAAAAGGATGACGGTTTATATCGGTATCGTTCCGACTGAAACAGCCGTATTTTCACGACTGACGAACCTTTTTTTCAGCCAACTGATTACAGTAAACGTCGAGCAGGGTTTGCCGTCCAACAATTCCGATGCGCTGAAATACCAATGTTGCCTATTAATGGACGAATTTACCGCCTTGGGTGTAATTCCAGCCATTCAGCACGGTGTCTCGTATATCGCCGGTTACGGTCTGCGTCTTCTGCTGATTATACAAACTCCATCTCAGGTAACTGATCTATATGGACGTGATGCAACACGCACATTTTTCACCAACTTTGGCTGTCAAATTGTCTATCCACCGCGAGAACAAAGCGATGCTGATGAATACAGTAAACTTATCGGTTACGAGACTTACAAAGCCAAATCTACATCACGGTCAGTAGGGAAAGGGGGAAGTCGAAGCACAAGTACCAGTGATCAACGCCGAGCAGTGATGAATCCGGACGAGTTGAAGATGATGCCGAAAAGCGACTGTATCATCAGCTTGGGTAACAGCCGTCCGATCTATGCCAAGAAAATCGTATACTACACCGACCCCGTATTCGCTAAACGGGCAAATTGGGCATTGCCGGAGATCCCGGTTTTAGATATTCATACCGATGTTAGATCACCCATCACTGTATCTAAAGCAGCATTCGTTTCCCCCGATGAGATGGATAGTTTCCATTGGAAGGATGCTTCAAACTCAGAAGAAATCGCCGGTGCAATCCTATCCTCGATTATTCCGCCGGATAGCCCGCCGGAATATATCAATGAACTGATGCCTGTGCTTTTGGAAAATTGGGGTGAAGACTCACTGCCATTTATCAAGCAGTTCATTGGTGATAACGTCCAAGCCGGAGCATAAGAAAAGCGGTCTGCAAAATGCAGGCCGCTTTATTTTTTTCAGTCTATAAGGAATTGAAGATATGAGCGACATTGATGACATTCGCAGTGCTTTGAGTTATATCGACTCACAAGACCGAGATACTTGGTGGCAGGTTGGCGCAGCCGTTAAAGATGAACTGGGTGAGAACGGATACGACCTTTGGGATGAATGGTCTCAACGTGCCGATAGTTATTCTGCTCGTGATGCTAAATCGACCTGGAAAAGCTTGAAGCCAGGAATGTGGCACATTGAAACCGTATGGAAGTTGGCGCGGCAGAACGGATGGCAGCCTACCAAGCCTTATACGCCGCCGAGTGCGGAAGAGCTTGAACGTCGTAAGGCAGAATCCGAAGCAAAACGTTTGGCTGCCGAACGCGAACGGCAACAAACACAACAAAAGGTCAAAATCACAGCACAAAAGATATGGCAAAGCAGCCGACCTGCCTCTTTGATCCATCCCTATCTTGCTGCCAAAGGAATTACCAACCCGGATGCCATCGCCGGTCTGCGTCAAAACGAATATAAGGACAACGACAATCTGATTATCCCCGTCCTGTACGGAAATGAAATCGTCAATCTGCAATCCATCAACCAAGATGGTGGCAAACGCTTCTTGGCAGGAGGTCAGGTTCAGGGAGCATATGCCTTTATCGGTAAGGCTGAGGATGTAGAAAAACTCGGTGTCGTCATGGCAGAAGGATATGCTACGGCGGCAAGTATCTACGAAGCCACTGGCAAGCCCGTAATCATTGCTTTTGATGCAGGCAACATGGTTGCCGTTGCCGAACGCTTAGCACAAAAACTGCCTCAAAACGTCTCCGTCGTGATTGCTGTTGATAACGACGCTTCGCAAACCGGTATCAAAAAAGCACGACAGGCAGCCGCATTGTTGGGCGATCGTGCCACGGCAATCCAACCTGAATTTTCTATGACGCTGATACAACAGTATCAGAAAGGCAAAGGGGTCGATGAAAAAGGCCGTCCCCCTTTGCCGAGCGACTTCAACGACCTGCATCAACTGGCGGGACTTGAGGCCGTTCGCCAGTCCTTCGCAGAAGGTGTCAATCTCGTCTTAAACCCTGACAACAGTCAAGATCAGGCAATCATTGACGAATTGGCAGAATGGCACGAAAGGATAGTGAAAGCCAACGATAGCCGACCCGAATCTGAAAACTTGGAGAATCCCATGAGTCACGAAAATAAAGACAGCATTCAGATGACCTCTTCTAATACAACGAATAGTATTGAATATGAGGGCCGTAGCCAAACAGTAAATAAACCGGTTTACCGTGAGTCTGACTTTAAACACTACGAGTTGCATGATGCAACAACCGACATCATATATCTACGCAAAACACCCGAAGAAATTCAACAAGACTTGGATAAAGAAGGTACGCTTAAATTCTATGAAGGTATAACACATGATGGACAACGCGTAACGTTTTATAAAACGGAGCAAGGATGGGAAGCACCCCTAAAAGATGAGTTTATTCAGGAAAAGAACAAAAAAGGACAGACTTCTACCCGCTCCGAATCGGAATTTACCGCCCCAAAGTTCGATAGGCCGTCTGAAACTGAACCAAACGCCCGCAAGGTCGTTTTAGACCTGCAATATCGTATCCCTGACAACATCAAAACGCGTTACCACAGCGTAGGCGGCAAATTCTATTCCGTTTCAGACCACAAAACAGTGCTGTTTGAAGATCAAGGCAAGCAGTTAAAAACAGCCCTTTCTGATCCGCAAACAGTCAAGGATATGTTGGAAGTTGTCAAAGCCAAAGGTTGGGACAGCATCAAGTTGTCGGGCAGTAAAGATTTCCGTCAGGCAATGTTTATTGAAGCCGCCGCCCAGGGTATCCGTACCAGTGGCTACAATCCGACTGCCACTGATTTGCAGCGAGTGGAAGCGTTGCGGGAACGTTACGCGCAAAACGGCATTACACCGGAGATGGTGCGTGAGCAGGAAAGACGACAACCGGAAGTAGAGAAGGAACAGCCAAGACAAGAGTCTCATAAACAAACAGAACAGGGTAACTCTCAAAGCGAAACGGGGAAGCCTACACAGGAGCAGGAACAGCTTAAACCCGAGGTTGAACGTGAAGAGCGTATTCATACCCAGCCCGATGCTGCCATGCTGTCTGCCGCTGATCGACTGAAAGCGCAAAGCACACTGCCTTCCGACAGAACAATCAATGCTTCTCCTCGAGCTGATACCGATATTGACGTACCGGTTCATTCCATTGGTCGGGAAGAAGTTCCCGCCGAAGTCGTGCATCAGACTGATGATATGAAGGCGGCTGCGTTGAATACAGGCTTTGTTGCGGCGAAAGATCATTATATGCAGAAAGCACAAAAGTTGAGTAAGCCCAATCAAAAGAAACTGGCAATGTATGAACGCGGTGTGATGGATTCAATACGCGGGCTGGAAGGTGATGTACGCACAAAAGCCCTGCGAAACTACTACGAGCATACCGCCAAAAATATGCACGGAACGAAGCTGGAATTGCCCGATCCAATTCAGATTCCAAGTCCGACACAAGAGCAGCAGATGGCAAAAGACCGGGAGCAATACAGTCCTGAAAGAGGGCAGGATCCGGAAATTACAAGATAAGGAGGAAAGATGGAAGAGTATGCCGATATTTTGCAGGAAGATTGGAATAACCTACTCACTTCTGAAGAGCAAGAGGTGTTTTTCAATCTAAGTCATGAAGAACAGGAGGATTATCTGACCGCCTGCCAGTCTTATGAAGCCATGAAAGCTTATTTGGATAACCCGGATTCACCGCCGGAGGCCAAACAGCTTTTAGATTTAAGTAGTTGGAAATAAACAGTAAGCCCTGCCGGAAATGGCAGGGCTTTTTTTCTGTTTGGAGGAGATAAAAAATGACTGAGCGCAAAAAAAGCCATCAAGAAGAATATGCAGAAAAAATCGCCAAAGAACTGATCGAGCGACTTAAGCAGGGTACAGCTCCATTTCAATTGCCCTGGCAGCCTGATATGGGTAGAGATTTTCCTTTCAACCCCGTATCAGGTACTGAATATAGCGGTATGAACCGTCTAAATTTAATGATTCAAGGTTACAGTGATCCGCGCTGGATGACTTACAAACAGGCTCAGAGTGTGAACGCACAAGTCCGAAAAGGGGAGCGTGGAACTGGGTTAGTAAGGCTGATTACCCATACCGAGAAGATCCAAAAAGATGAAAAAGGAAAAATTATTCGAGACGAAAATGGAGAACCCGTTAAAGAAAGAATCCAGTTGGAGAACCCTTATTTCAAAAGTTTTACCGTTTTTAATGCCGAACAGATAGATGGTTTACCGGCATGGGAAAAGGCACCGCCTGTATGGATTGACCACGAACGTGCAGAAAAACTTCTCAAGGCTTCGGGCGCGGTTATCCATCATCGAGGCAATGATGCGTATTACAACCGAACCCGGGATTTTATAGTACTGCCCCCTAAAGAACGTTTTTTTGGGCAGGGAGAATATTACGCTGTTGCTCTTCATGAACTTGGGCATTGGACAGGGCATGCCGACCGGCTTAATCGAGATATGGGCGGTCGCTTTGGTGATTCATCTTATGCCCGGGAAGAACTTCGTGCCGAAATTTCTTCGATGATGAGTCGTGAGCTGGGTCTTCCGCATAATCCAGACAGACACGCCGGATATGTTGGCGATTGGGTAAAGGTATTGACGGAAGAACCTATGGAAATTCTGAAAGCCTCTCAAGATGCGGCAAAAATCAAAGAATTTATTTTTTCTTTTGAAAAGCAGATAGAAATAGATCGGGAGCAGAATCAATCCATTGACCAGGCTACAAATACAACAAGGCCGTCTGAAAATGAGAAATTTGTAGAACCAGGCAATCAGACTTTGGAAGAACGCGTACAGGCGGCAAAAGAACGTTACGAAGACAGATTTTCGGAAATTAGTGCCAATGGTCAGAAAAAATATCGCCACTTAGAAGAAGGCATGGAAAAGTTAATTAAAGGCTTACCGGAGCATACACAGGCGCAAGTACGTTTTAATTTTTACCAAAGTCAGTATGAGCATATGAGCGTCAAAAACGAACTTGAACAATCCCCCGCACAACAAGAAATGTTTTATGGGAGATAGCTGCATAAAGAACATTTGAAAACCCGACAGGTTTGTACCTGTCGGGTTTTTCTTTTTATAAAGGATGGATGAGTGAATAAAACTACCGACAATGACAAACGTCAAGTCCTCCGTGTCTTTGGATTAGACGAATCCGAACTGGAAGCATTGCGTAAGTTGGCTGAAAAAGAATACGGTAAAGCAAGTGTTTCCTTGTTGGCCAAAAAACTATTGAAAGCCAGGTTGGAGGTACCGGAAGAACCTGCCCTGGTCAGTCTTCCTCCACCGAAAGGCAGTAAACGTATTACCGTCCGCCTGCCGGAAAAAGACCGGGCTTACCTTGAAGCAGCCGCTGAACAGCATAAATGCAGTGTCAACGATATTGTGCGCGATATAGTCCAATCACATGTTCGTAAACATCCCATGCTCTCAACGACCGAAGTCGAAATCTTGCATCAATCTAATTATCAGCTTGTCAGTATCGGCCGTAATCTGAACCAAATTGCCCGACAGCTCAATATGGGCGAAGGTGTTTCGCTTACATCCGAACAGATAAATGCCCTATCACAATTCATCAGGCAACATACCCAAAGGGTAAGTGACGTATTACGAACCAACCGCAAACGCCTGTCCGAATAGGAGTAAAGCTATGTCCCTGTACCGTAAAATAGACGATTGGTTTTTGGGTTTCAAAACTCGCTCCATCCGTGCAAAAGATTCCAGCATCCCCATCTCAAAATCCAATCACCGGGCAAAATCCAGAGTACCCCTCAAATCAGGTAGCGGATTGGCCAACCTGACGGCGGCGGCTAAAAAACACCCCGAAGTCATGGTTAAAATCCCTAAAAGGCTAAGTCGAAACTCCAATGGTATGCAGGGCATACGCAACCATTTGGACTACATTTCACGCAACGGTAAAATTACTGTCGAAAATCACTCCGGTGAAAAATTAAACGGTAAAAAAGCCGTCAAATCGCAACTAGAAGATTGGCAGAAACTCAATATCCCCGAAAGAGGCAAACACCGGGAAGCCCTCAATATCGTCCTATCCATGCCTGCCGGAACACCTCCACAGGCAGTATTGAATGCTGCCCGAAATTTTGCCGCCGAACAGTTTGCCGACCATCAATATCTCTTCGCTTTACATCACGAATCCGAAAAAGAAGGCGAACCCGAGCATCCCCATGTACATTTGTGTGTATTGATGAGAGATACCTACGGGCAACGGCTTAATCCGCGTAAAAATGATCTTTTTGAATGGCGCGTCCGTTTTGCTGAAAAACTCCGGGAGGATGGTGTAGAGTGTGCGGCTACTAAACGGCAACACCGGGGAAAAATCCTCAAAGCTGAAAATGGCATAGTGCGAGCCATGAAAGAACGTGGTGCAACACCCCGCATCGAAAAGCAACGGCTGGAAGAATTAAACCAAGCAATCAAAAACCTGGAACGTCCGACACATCCCTACATTCAGAAGGTCATGCAGACACGCGGTTACATATTGGCTGAATACGGGCTTATAGCCAAAGAACTGTATAAGATGGGACACAAAAATGAAGCCAGGCTTATCAGTAGATTGGCTAAGGATATGATTGGGCAACCTCTAAGCACTAAAGCACAACGGGAATACGATCAAAAGGTCAGCCCTCAAGTACAGCAAGAACCGCATATCTCCAAACAAACAGGTATAGAACAAGATAACGAACCTACTCGTTAAACAAGCAATGCAAAAGCCCGGCGGTCGTACAGACATCTGTACGGCCGCCAGGCTTTTTGTGTTTAGATAATGATAGCATTATCTCGGGATTGTAGTGTGTATTTGTACACAAAAAACTTGACATGCGTTTTATTGTTTGTGTATTATTACACACGATGAAACGTCAGTACGTTTCTCATTTAATTCATTCTAGATAAAGTAGAGAAGGAACAAAATATGACGAGTGATAAAGTCATTGAGTTGCTTCTATCCCATGGATGGTATTTTGTTCGGCAGCGAGGAAGCCATAGGCAATATAAGCATCCCGCAAAATCCGGCAGGGTTACTGTTCCTCATCCTGAAAAGGATCTGCCAATAAAGACTGTTAGTAGTATCTTTAAGCAAGCGGGATTGAAGTAGCAGATTGCAGCGGATATTTTCCGCTGCAATCTATAATTTTATTCTTTACTACTTTAACTTACCGGATAATCTCACGTATCCGGAATCATTCTAACTAAATTACATTGTATAAAACTTATTTTAAAGGCTTCAGTTATGTTTATCCCAGTAGCTATCCATAAAGATGAGGGGTCAGTATTTGGTGTATCCGTACCTGACGTACCCGGATGCTTCTCATATGGTAATACTTTTGAAGAAGCATTAATCAATACTCAAGAGGCATTGCAATTTCATATTGAAGGGCTATTAGAAGATGGTAACTTTGAATCCTTAAATCCCAGTAAAATTGAAGATTTGCGCATTTCCGAAGACTATACAGATGCTTTATGGGCCTTGGTTGATATTGACTTGAACAAACTTAGTCTGAAACAAGTTCGTTTCAATGTAAGTTGGCCTGAATATTTACTTCAACAAGTTGATGCATATGTTGAGGCTCATCATGAGACACGTTCAGGTTTTCTGGCTAAAGCAGTTCAGATGATATTAAACAGATAAATGATATTAGGGTTTTCTTTTTTTAGAAAAGAGTTATTAAAACCCCTTTAATAGTCCAAAGACATTGTTGTAAATTTTTCAAATAAAGCAAGTTTGAGAAATTTGAGACTTGCTGATACTTTATTTAGCATAGGTTCTTTAATATAAGCATTTTACATAAGTTATATCTATACTAACGAACCTATTAGTTAAACTAGTAAAACAAAAGCCTGGCTGCCGTGCAGATGTCTGTACGGCAGCCAGGCTTTTGTTTTTATATTTTGTCAGGCTGTGTAAATCAGTTTGCCTACTAGACAAATAGAATAGATAATTTGGTTATGGACAATTTAAGTCCTAATTATTTTAAAATAGCCAAACTCAAAAGCATTTATTTCATAGATAATTAGAGCATACCCAAATTAACCACCTTTGTCCGTATAAGGAGCAACAGTGTTTTCAGATAAATATAACCTCAGCCTGAAAGAGAATATCTTTTTAGCAAAAAAGGTATTGGTTGCCCAAATCCACAATCTAAGTCGCTTTGAAAACTGTCAGACAACTTTGTTGCAGACCGAACAGATTATCAACGGTCAAAATGTTGCCTCTGCTTCTTTGGGAGATATTCAAACCATCCTAAACCTGAAACGCGCATATCAATATGTGATACGCCATATTTCAGACGGCCTCCCCATTGATATTCCACTGCTAAAGAAAATCAACAGTATCGTTGCCCAAGAAGATTCATTGGCTCCCGGAGATTTTCGCACCGGCACAGTCGGCGTTACCCTAGTTGACGGATCGCGCCATACACCGCCCGCCATATCAGAAGTTGAAGTACAGAATCTGTTTGGTCAAATTGCGAACCGAAGCCGTTCGACCACCGAAACTGCCATCCGATCTATGTTGGCCTTTATGCGACAGCAAATCTTTTGGGATGGCAATAAAAGAACGGCCACGTTGTTTGCCAACGCGCTGTTAATAGAAAAAGGCTGCGGTATTTTGGAAATTTCCGAACTGCAAATGTCTGAGTTCAACGAAAAACTTTCAGCTTTCTACCGCTCCGGCGATGATTCCGATGTGACCGCCTTCCTGTATCAAAACTGTATTTTCGGTATCGACTACTGAGGCCCGACTATGAAAGCAGTGAGAATTTACCAACGTGTCAGTACCAAAGAACAAAATCTCGAGCGGCAAAACGCCCTAATTGAACAAGCCAAAGCAGAAGGTTACTACATTGCGGGGGTTTATAAGGAAAAAGCTTCGGGCGTTCGTGCCGACCGACCTGTATTGAACAAATTGATTGCTGATTTGCAGGAAGGCGACGTGATCATCGCCGAGCATATTGACCGAATCACTCGTCTGCCCTTGGCTGAAGCAGAAAAGCTGGTAAACCGTATCCGTGAAAAAGGAGCATTTCTCTCCATTCCCGGCATTATCGACCTAAGCCAAATCCAAACCGATTCCGAAATTGCCAAAATCGTTTTGGATGGCGTACAGGCCATCCTGCTTAAAATTACCATGCAGACGGCGTGGGACGACTATGAACAGTACAGGCGGCGGCAGATGGCAGGCATAGCTGAAGCTAAGAAAAAAGGGCATTACAAAGGCAGACAGGCGGATACGGAAATACACGGACGCATTATTGCTCTGCGCCCGAGCCACACCTTACAGGAAACTGCAAAACTTGCTGGATGCAGCATCTCGCTAGTAAAACTGGTGATGCGTAAACACAAAATATCTCAAACTTCAGAATCAGAAAAGGAATAAGCAATGGCTACATTAGTGGAAAAAGACGCTTTGATCGAACGGGTCGCCAGCGTGTGGGCATTGATTTCACTCAAAACGCCCTATTCGGGAGTCCCAACAGACGACCAAAAACGCATGACGGAATTATGCAGTTTCCTGTATTAGTTCTATCCTGAAGACATTGACTTTTGGGCAGTTGCAGATGAATGCAAAACGATGTACGAAAAATATGCTGCGTCGTAGGTAATGCCGATAAACTTGCGCTTTTTGCGGCTGTCGAGTTTGTCATAGTTGATGTCTTCCACGGCATAGAGAACCAGCCCGCGTCCGGCTTCGATTTTAACGGAGCCGCGGGGTGCATCAAACAAGGTGGCATGGGCACCAATATTGCTGCCGGATTTGATTTCGATACCTTGGGACGCACCAAGACCCACCGGGTCGGCTTTGGCGTTTTTATGCTCTTTGATTTCGGTAACGTGTTTGCGGTTGTACCATTTACCGGTTTTATAGCTGCGTTTGTCGAAGGTGTAGAGTTCGCCCTGTCCGGCGTAATAGAACTGGTCGCCGTAGGATTGCAGTTTGATTTTGCCGTTTTCCGAACTGATATCCGTGGTGCTGAGCAGGATGCGGCTGTTCTCATTGGCATACGGTGTGCTAATGCTCACACCGGTTTTACCCGAAAGTTCTGCAGCAAGCGTAGGGGGTGTCTTCAGCACGCACGCGTCTGGGCAGTATATAGGGAATCTGAATATTTACTTGTATAACAAATGCCGTCTGAAAAATTGTGAGCTTTTCAGACGGCATTGAGCCGTAAATCATGGAACGCGTGCGTGCTGGAGCACACACCTTACGCATGGATTTTAGGTTTCATGCAGGCTACAGCTTGCTGCTGCGGCGGTATAAAAGTATTTTTAGTGATTTACCGTTTTTGGTATTTTTGCCCGACGGGGTTAAAAATACAGTTGCTACTCTTGCTGC
>NZ_KV833350.1:0-500 GCF_001837635.1 Neisseria sp. HMSC070H10 | reverse complement strand
ACGGGGTTAAAAATACAGTTGCTACTCTTGCTGCATGATATTGGCAAGATTTAATTTAAATGTTTGTTGAATCTTGTTTACATCCTTAGCAAAAATATGATAGTCACTCGAAGAATAGATAGATTTTATTCTATCCAAATTAGTTTGTTGATAACATTTTTTCATTTCCGCGATGAAAAAATTATCTTTTCCTCTTTCATTGAGACAGTTATTTTCTAACAGATAGATTGCCCATGCTGTAAAAATAAATGTACTATCTTCCGGATATTCAGATAAATAAATTTCGAATTCAATTATAGAATATTCAGCTGCTTCAATTAATGTTACATCTAAATCTCTGACAAATTTTTCCGTTATATTTTTAAATAATTTCTTGAATTCTATATAATTTTTTATTTTTCCCATGATTCTATTTTCCTGTAAAAATATTTAATTGAATATTTGGATAGCGATTTCTAAACTCTAAAATAACATTGCTGCAAGATTGACAGGCCTTTAAT
>NZ_KV833349.1:0-18219 GCF_001837635.1 Neisseria sp. HMSC070H10 | reverse complement strand
TATTAGTTTGTGCGGGTATGGCCAGATGGATTTCACGCTGTTTGATCATGTCGGCCCTTAACGGTACTCCTGATAATTCATAACTTTTGAAATTTGCCGTCTTATCGATGTACCCTTTCATGGTGCTGTAAAGCTGTTCGGGTTTGGACAGGCGTGCCGTAGTTTGCGTATCCAGAGTTTTGGCACTGATTGCTGTGCCTGTTGTTGCATTATAGTAATCGAATACTTTGAAATTTCTCGGTAGTCTTGCATCAATAGGTAACCCCTTACCGACATAATCCTCCCAAGGCATTCCCTGTCCTTCAATCCCCTTGCCCCACTTGATACCGACTTTGGATTGGGGCAGGACATTTCGCTGTACGTCAGCAATTTTCGGAGGCGAGGAAGTTTTCACACCTGTTGCCAAGCCTCCCAATTTGCGTGTAATCAGCGTTTCCAATCCCCATATGGCTAGATTTTTCGCATCAGATACTAACGGCGATTCGTATTCTATTGGTGTACCCAAAGATAGGACAACTTTTTTACCAAAATCGGACTGATAGGTTTCAAACAATTGCCGGCTTCCTTCTGAGGCCTGTGTATAACCACCGGTCATACCTGTCGCCGCAATAAGTCCACCGCCAACACAGCCAAGCCCGGTACTGCACAGACCTACGCCTGCAGCACCCGAACCGACAACAGTCGTTGCACCCAATCCCATATTGCCCGCCCCCTTAATTTTGGTGGCAGCCCGGTCGTAACTGCTGCGTATATCGTTCAGTCTATTCCAGTTTCCATATTCAAATGCACCCGTCCGCATCAATATATTTTTTTCCGCCACAAACTGTTTACCGGCATCTTGAAGTTTTTTTAGTCCTTTATAAAGAGGGTCGAAGTCAGGTACGCCTTCCGCGCACCGGGTTAATGCACATGCAGCGGCTTTTAGGCGGTACTGTTCTTCAGCCGATCTGCCTTTTGACAGTTTGTTAAGGATTTGTGTTTCTTTCGGATGCAGCTGCCTATTGTTCCAATCGACATTCGCCCCTACTGCCGCCGTACCTGCATTCCCGCCCGCCGCATAGCCGATGGCCGCTCCGCCCAGTGCGTTGACCGCCGCTTTGCCCGCCGGGCCGAGGTTTTCCGCTGCTTCGTCCAAATACGGTGCGGCAAGGGAAGTGCCGCCGCCGGCCAGTATGCCGCCGAGGTTGCCCGTCGTCAGTCCGCCTGCCGCCCCGTGCAGGATACTCCTGCCTATGCCGCCTTCTTTCCAGGTGTCGTAGCGGCTTTGGTTTTCGGCAAGGTAGGCGTTTACTTGACCGAGGGATGCGCGGATGGCGGCTTTTTCGGCTTCGCTGTCCGTGTTTTGCAGTTCGGCCTCCAGCAGGGTTTTGGCTGCCTGATACCGTTCGTAACTTTGGGTATTGCCGAGTTTGTCGGAAACGGCTGCTGTGGTTTGGGCGGCGTTTTTGCCGAACTCCTGCGTTACTTCCCTTTGCAGGTTGATCTCTTTGACAACCGCGTCTTTGTCGAAGCTGTTTTTCAGACGGCCTGAGTGTTGATCCGCAGTTTCGGTGTCGATGCCGGTGTGGATACGCGCTTCGGTTTCTTTGGTAGTCCTGCCGGTTCGGGCAAGTTGTCCCGCTTTGTCGGTGATGTGTATGTTGCGGGTGTTGATGCCGCTGCGGGTGGTGCTGTTTTTGCTGTCTCCATCGCTGCCGTAGCCGATGGCGTTATTGTTGTTTTGACCTTTAGAAGCATCAGTCAAGCGGATTCCCGGGCCGGAGTCGGCAGGACGGTTTTGCCCCATTGATTCACCGCTGATTGCAACACTTGCCCCGATACCGAAGCTTTTGCCTTCGTAGCGGCTATGGTTTTGAATGTCGCTGGCAGTAAGGGTGGCCGTCTGAAAAAGGTTTTTTCCTTTGTCTTCGGCACTCTTGCCGGAGGTGATGATGCCGCCATTGAGGTCTGTGTTGTCTCTGACTTTGATTTGATAGCCGTCTTCTCCGGCATAAATACCACTTTGCTCGGTTACGGAGGCATGGTCTGCTTTGACTTTGCTTTGGCTGTAACTGCCGCTTGCACTGAATCCGTAACCGACGGTAACTTGGACGTTGCCGTTTTGCTGTTTGCTCTGATAGGTTTCAGTGTCTTGAACACTTTCTATATGCAGGTTGCGCGTATCTGCCTGTATGCCTTTGCCGATAAGCTGCGCACCTTTGAGGGTGGTATCCCCGCCGCTTCGGATGGTGGTTTGTCCGGCCGTGCTGCCGATATGGGTGTGGCGGTGGGTAGTACTTTCCCCTTGTCCTTTACCTTTGCCGAGATTTCCTCCGGCGGTAATTCCAAGACTGATGCCGTCGCCTATTTGGACGGCTACGCCCGCATTCCAGCCGCTGCTTTTGTTTTTGCTTTGCTCGCTGCCCTCCTGTTTGGCAGATTGGAGTTTGATATGGTTGTCGGCAATGAGGGTGGTACCTGCATGGCCGATGACATCGGAACCTGTAATATTGATATTGGACTGCTCCCCGCCTCCTGTGGCCACAAGTGTGGTTTGCCCTTTGCCGATAATTTGACTTGCTGCCGCTTCGGTGTAACGGCTTTTTTGCTCGTTACGACTTTTCTGTTCGCCGTAGGTGATGGATACACTGATACCGGAGCTTTGATTGTTGTTTTGACCTTGTCCCGCACTGCTGCTTGGAGCAAATTGTTGCATTTGTTGGGCTGCTTGATAACCCTGCCATGCAGCATTGGCTGCAGCCATGGCATTAACGCGTTTATTTTTACTTTTGCCCACATTTTGGGCTGCTTGTACGAAGTTTTGTGCAGCTTGGACAACCGGAACATTGAGGGCGACAGTGAGGCCTTTTTGTTCCTGGGTATGGACGTAGTCAGTGGCATACCGGTTGTTTGCGGACTCTACATCTATGCTTTTGGCAGTGACAGTATTGCGCCCCTCTGGGCTGGAGACGGTACTGCCGGTTTGTCGGTAGCGGTTTCCGGCAACTGTAACGGTGTCTCCATTCAGGCTGCCTATAATGCTGCCTGTATGGACAATATTGGTACGATCAGTGTCATCGGTAGTTTTTCGGTTACCGATAGTAAAGCCCAATCCGCCTGTGCCCATGACGCCTGATTTTTTGCTCTCGTGGTATTCATTGCCGGTGTAGCGATTATGGGCAGTAGAAATATCGATGTCGTTTCCTGCTTTTAAGACAGTGCCATTATCAGAAATAAGGTTGCTGCCACGTACATTGATATCCTGCCCGGCTGCAACGATAATTTTGCCGCCGCCGATGTTGCTGCCGACTGCTTCATCATGACTAAAGCGGTAGCGGTCGTGTGTTTTGGTACTGGAAAGGATGCCTTTGCTTTTCCCGCTTACAGCGGCGTCCAATTCGGTTATTTGGCGTCCTTCGCTGATATTGACATCACGTCCCGCGGCAAGGACGGTTTTGCCCTCTTCGGTCTCCAGTTCACCTTGACGGATTTTTAAGTCGTTGCCAGCTCTAAGCATTGCGCCGTTTTGCGTGCGGATACTGCTGCCGACTTCGGCACTTTGGCGGACATGACGATGATTTTTGTCATCTAATGCACCATAGGCTTCACGATGTTCGGTACGGATGGTGCCGAGGTTGAGATTATTACCAGCGGTAATTTGGGTGGTGCCGCCTTTAACTTGGTTAGAGATGGTGGCTGCATTAAGGTTGATATTGTTGTCGGCATGCAGGGATAGGATGCCGTCTGAAGCTCTGTTATCTACTTGCTCAGTATAGCTTCCGACCACGTTAATGCCAGCCATACGATCAATGGCGGTATTGCCGTTACGTTCATTACCGGAAGTTTGGGTTGTACCGTTAAGGTTGATATTTTGCGCTTGGGCAGTCAGCAGTCTGCCTGCTTGTACCTGCCCGCCGTCGACATTGATACTTTTTTCAGCTTTTAAGCCGATTTGGTCGGCTTGAATATTGCCGTTGCTGTTAATATTCCGTGCTTGGATGAGTACGGCCTGCCGCCCCGCAATGGTACCTCTATTAGTCAGGTTTCCGTTTTGCAGTTTAAGTAAGACTTGTTCGGCACTAATCAGGCCGCCGGAGGTATTGAGATCACCTTTGCGTGCCAGGGCATAGACTTTGGGGGCGAGTACGGTTTGAGTCGAACCGTCAGACAGGGTGACGGTTTGATTTTCCATCCAAACGATATCTGAAGTTAAGCGGGCAACTTGCTCTGCACTCAAGGCGATACCCGGGGTAAGGCCGAATGCTTTGGCAACAGTAAGGCCGTTGTCCATCAGAGCTTTGAATTGTTCTTCATCACTTTTGTAGCCATCAAGTCGGCGGTAGCCTGTTAACTGGTGGATTTGTTCATTAACAAGTTTTTGTTCGTAGTAGCCGTCACCTAGCCGTTTGTGTAGATAATTGGGGTCCAATTGCAGTTGTTTCAACATGTAGTCGCTGCCCAACCAGCGGCGGTAGTCTGCAAATTGAGGATCTGTTTCAACCAACCAGCCTTTATTGTCAGGATGGGTGGTGTAGAGGCTGCTGTTCGGCAGAGTAACAGTAGCGTTATTTAATGAGACCACATTACCGGTATGGATGCGCTGCCCATTGACGGCTGCTGTGGATGCTCCGTCAATCAGTTTGGCTGCAGATGCTGCGGGTTGAAAGGAAGGGGAGGCGGCATTCTGTTGGGTGACGGATACAGGCGTGTCAAAGTCATGGGTAAATAGTTGGGTATCATGGTAAGGAGTGTGGTTTCTTTCGGTACGGCGTTGTCTTTTTTTGCCACTGTACCATCCTTTTTTTGTAACGGAATCCCACTGTGTGCCGACAGCATCTATGCGCCCCTTGCCTGTTGTACTTTGATTGGTGATTTCTTTCTGGTTTAAATCATCAGTGATAATACGCCCGCCTACTATAATTTGACTGTCTTTGTTCAGCCAGTCTTGGCCTGAAACAGTCAAATTACCACCCACAGTAATGTGTGCCGGTCGATTTTCGATGATGCGTTCTTTATAAGTTTCGGTGTGATAATCTCGGACATGCCATTGGTTGGCCTCAATACGAGAACCATTTTTTAAATGGAACGTAGCAGTAGTTTGGTCTTTTTGTCCTTGCGAGTTATCGAATAAACCGTCTTTCCCTGCCTGATAGTAGGTATTTTGCCCCAGTACGGTGTAATCGCGGACTTGCTTTTCTGCTTTGGCTAAGTATGTTTCTGTTTTAAAGTGATTATTGATATTCTGCATATTCCTAACGGACATCAATGCATCACCTTGTACTTCCAAACTGGCACTGCCATTAACAAAGGCATCAGCCATGCCTGCCGCATGATGTTGTTCATCCAGTCGATTACCGATGGCAAAAATACCTTCGCTGGATAGTAGGGCACCTTCTTGGTTATGAATCTCTTTCGCTCCGATATCCAAACGTTTCCTTGCAGCTATTGCACCCGCTTTGGTGCTGCCTTCTGTCGTTTCTTCTCGGTTAAGCAGTTTTTGCGCGTCCAGGGCAATATGGTTACCATAGATTTTGCCTGTCCCGGTGTTGGTCAGGGTTTGACCTGCACCGATGTAGGTCAAACCGTTGCTGTTGATCAAACCCCTGTTGTCTACATGCTGTTCGGATGTGATGTTCGTTTGCTCTCCGGCAATAATTTTGCCTGTAACTTGGTTATCTATATTGCCGGCATTGAGTTTGAGCGTATGGCCTGCTTGTAGGGTATGGGTATTTTTCAGACGGCCTTTTGTGCTTAGATTTAATTGGTTGCCTGCAGTGAGGTCGCGTTCTACGACGAAATCGTCCGCCAAAGCGATATCCAGTTTGTTACCGGCTGTTAATGTGCCATTATTGGCCAGTGATTTGGCTTGTAGCGATACATTACCGGCAGATTGAATCGTGCCGTCCGCATTGTTTAACGCCAAAGTGTTTTGATTTTTATCGTGAATAGACAACTGCCGGTTGGTGGCAATTTCACCATGTTGGTTGTATAAGCCGTCTGAAACAGCTAATTGTGCTTGGTTCGCAGATAGGAGTTTGCCGTTTTGGTTGTCTACATTTCGACTATTGATGGTCAGTTGTTCGGTAGCAGTAATATGGCCGCTTTGGTTAGTCAGTTGCTGACTTTGGATGCTAACCGTTTCAGCCTCTATACGTCCGTGCGTATTATCTAGAGTCTGACCTTTGGTATTCAGTTGTGCAACAGAAACTTTTCCTGTATTGCGAAGATTGTTATTGGCAGTGACGGTTCCACTATCGGCAAGAATGTTACCTGCGTTATGTAAACTGGCGGTATCAAGCTGTAAATGTGCAGCTCGAATATTGCCTTTTTTATCATTGCTCAAGCGGTCCGAATGAATGAGTGTCAGATTGTTAGCGGTAATTTCTCCCGCATTATGCAGTTCACGGTTGTCAATCTTGCCGGTTTGAGTTAATAAGTGACCGCTGTTTTTAGCAGTTTGAGCACTAACAGCCAGATCGTGTGCCTGGAGTTTGCCTTTTGCCGTATTGTTAAATGAATCGCCTGATACTTGTAGTTTAGCCGCATTCAGACTGCCCGAATTTTCCAAACTGTTTTTGGCGGCAATGTCGATTTGTCCACCTGCATTGATTGATCCTGCATTATCAAGTGCCCCCGTTGTTTGAATGCGTCCTCTGGCGTAGGCTTTTGCAGATGCTGTAGGTGAAACGGGATTGTTTGAACCAGGCTTAGATGCCGAGACAGTGCTGCTACCTGAACCTGTTGCAGTACTCGGAATCTGTGGTATGACTGATGGATTGAGATTCAAACCGGTCTGTGGAACGTCGCTCACACCAATCTTGCCACTGTTATCGAATTTGCCAGCAGATACCAAATCCAATGCTTGTGAACCTGTTTGAATAATATTACCCGTGTTATCCAAACTACCTGTTGACATATCTAAGCGGGCAGCCTGGATCGTACCGTTGTTTTGGTTTTTCAGACGGCCTAAATTACGGACAGTCAATTCACCTGAGGATAAGACCGTACCTGAATTGTCCAGCGTCTGGCTGTGAATATTGGCATCATCCTGTGAGGCAATCGTACCGCTATTATGGACATTGCGGGCATGAAGTGAAACCGCATGATTTTCTCCTGTCACCGCAATCGTACCCGTGTTGACCAGTTTACCTTCAGCATTCACTGCCACATTGCCAGCTGAGGCAAACAATTGCCCCTGATTGCGCACGGATGCATCACGATCAGTGCTGATCAAGGTGATCTTACCGGCATACATACCACCCAATGCCCCTGTATCGATGACATACAGTGAGTTGGCAGAATTTGTATTCGCAGCAGGTGAGTGTGAAGACTGGATAGAGCCATCAGCTGAGACATCATTTTGCCCTGCCAACACACGCACATCTTTACCCCACACAGGCCCATCAATCTTAACCGCGCGGCTCAATATCTGCGTGTAATCGGTATCGCGGGCATCCAAACCGTGTCCGACGATTACAACATTGCCTTGCCTTATCTTAAAGCCACTAAGGTCTCCTGCTTGATATTGTGGTTGGCCTGTAGTCAAAGTGGCACGGGAAGCATTGATAAATCCCCCTCCGTTCACTTGAATTCCTGCAGGGTTTGCAATCACCACTTCAGCACGTCTACCACCTACTTCAATATATCCGCCCAACAAAGAGGGATCAGCTGAATTGACTTGATTCACGATGACACGGGCCTCACCACCTGCAAGCCAGGGGTTGCCCTGTATCCAGCCGCCCAACTGTGTTTGCACGTTCCGACGGCTGTTGTTCAAAATAGCACCACGGTTGTCAACATTGAAATGGGTGTATTGGTTAACTGAAACCCCTGCGGCAGTAGGGGTTTGGATATTGGCCTGCGGGATGCCGTTACTGGTTTGCATGATGGTAGGCTGTTGCTGTGCAGGTGCGGATTTGTCAGCAACGATGCCTTGGGCATTGACAGAGGGAGAAGTCAGAATAAGGGCAGAGCCGAGGAGTAATGAAAGGGAGAATGAGATAACAGAGATAGAATGGATAAAACCTGTAAAGCCCGCAATATCATTTGGAGAAATACCTGCAGCTTGGGTGTCGGCTGTGTTTTTGCCCTCGCGTTTGGCATTTTCAGCAACGGCCATCATGCAGTTTCGATGTTTATTAAAGACGACTTTGTACAGGGTACGATTCATAGTAAATGCTTTCTCGGTAATATTCCTTACAAATATCCATTCTAACTTGAATTAACTTTGTATGTGTAGAAAAATTTATTTTGGATTGGAAAGGATTAGCTATGAATGTCACAACATTCGGCAAGTTATCTAACAATTTGGTAGTGGTTGTCGTCATTATTGTAACTATGCTTGAAATACGAGGTTTTGCTCCGCGTTCTTTCCTTGCTCTCACTATACCTTCTATGGAGAATAACCGTATGCGAATAATCATTTAACATGATTATGCTATGTAACTATTTTGGAAGGCACTAATGAATATTTCAAAAACATAAAACTCTCCTATCTCAGCTCCGTTGTTACTTCTTAAGATTCGGCAAAAACGCCCCTACACCTCTCAAGAAAAAACAGACGTGGCGTTTTCTCAGGTTACCGAAGGTTCTAGGGAAACGTCATGTCTGTTTTTTCTTGCCTCTACTGTCAGGTGGTAATTCATTTTAAGAATATTATTAAAATAAAAATCATTCTATAACTGTAAATATTTTTAATTTTATGATAATGTAAGAAATATTATCAAAATAATATTAATGCCATGAGATTTTTTCCTACTCCATATCTGTTGGTTATACTGGCTGTTATGCCTCTTAAAACCTTAGCGGTCGATGAAAACGATGCAGAACTTATCCGTTCCATGCAGCGTCAGCAGCACATAGATGCTGAATTGTTAACTGATGCAAATGTCCGTTTCGAGCAACCATTGGAGAAGAACACTTATGTCCTGAGTGAAGATGAAACACCGTGCACTCGGGTAAATTACCTTAGTTTAGATGATAAGACGGAACGCACATTTTCTTTTCTTCCTTCTGTCCTCATGAAAGAAATAGCTTTCAAAACAGGGATGTGTTTAGGTTCCAATAATTTGAGCAAGCTGCAAAAAGCCGCGCAACAGATACTGATCGTGCGTGGCTACCTCACTTCCCAAGCTATTATCCAACCACAGAATATGGATTCGGGAATTCTGAAATTACGGGTATCAGCAGGCAAAATAGGGGATATCCGTTATGAAGAAAAACGGGATGGGAAGTCTGCTGAAGGCAGTATTAGTGTATTCAATAACAAATTTCCCTTATATAGGAACAAAATTCTCAATCTGCGCGATGTAGAGCAGGGCTTGGAAAACCTGCGTCGTTTGCCAAGTGTTAAAACAGATATTCAGATTATACCGTCCGAAGAAGAAGGCAAAAGCGATTTACAGATCAAATGGCAGCAGGATAAACCCATACGGTTCAGTATCGGTATAGATGATGCGGGCGGCAAGACGACCGGCAAATATCAAGGAAATGTCGCTTTATCGTTCGATAATCCTTTGGGCTTAAGTGATTTATTTTATGTTTCATATGGGCGCGGTTTGGCACACAAAACGGACTTGACTGATGCCGCCGGTACGGAAACTGAAAGCGGATCTGGAAGTTACAGCGTGCATTATTCGGTGCCCGTACAAAAATGGCTGTTTTCTTTTAATCACAATGGACATCGTTACCACGAAGCGACCGAAGGCTATTCCGTCAATTACGATTACAACGGCAAACAATATCAGAGCAGTCTGGCCGCCGAGCGCATGCTTTGGCGTAACAGACGTCATAAAACTTCAGTCGGAATGAAATTATGGACACGCCAAACCTATAAGTACATCGATGATGCCGAAATCGAGGTGCAACGCCGCCGCTCTGCAGGCTGGGAAGCCGAATTGCGCCACCGTGCTTACCTCAACCGTTGGCAGCTTGACGGCAAGTTGTCTTACAAACGCGGTACCGGCATGCACCAAAGTATGCCTGCGCCGGAAGAAAACGGCGGCGATATCCTTCCAGGTACATCTCGTATGAAAATCATTACTGCCGGTTTGGACGCAGCCGCCCCATTTATTTTAGGCAAACAGCAGTTTCTCTACGCAACCACCATTCAAGCTCAATGGAACAAAACGCCGTTGGTTGCCCAAGATAAATTGTCAATCGGCAGCCGCTACACCGTTCGCGGATTTGATGGGGAGCAGAGTCTTTCCGGAGAGCGCGGTTTCTACTGGCAGAATACTTTAGCTTGGTATTTTCATCCGAACCATCAGTTCTATCTCGGTGCGGACTATGGCCGCGTATCCGGCGAAAGTGCACAATATGTATCGGGCAAGCGGCTAATGGGTGCAGTGGCTGGCTTCAGGGGAGGCCATAAAGTAGGCGGTATGTTTGCTTATGATCTATTTGCCGGCAAGCCGCTTCACAAACCTAAAGGCTTTCAGACGACCAACACCGTTTACGGCTTCAACTTGAATTACAGTTTCTAACTTCTGAATTTTTTACCGATATTTAGACGGTCTTTCCTTATTCTCAGACCGTCTGAAACTTTACCTGCGTACTTGGCTCGCAGCGCGTTCATCTTCAAAAGGGAATACATGAATAAAGGTTTACATCGCATCATCTTTAGTAAAAAGCACAGCACCATGGTTGCGGTAGCCGAAACCGTCAACAGTCAGGGCAAAGGCAAACAGGCGGGCAGTTCGGTTTCTGTTTCACCGGCAATTTCAGCCGGTCTTTGCGGCAAACTCAAAACCACCCTTAAAACCTTGGTCTGCTCTTTGGTTTCCTTGAGTATGGTATTGCCTGCCCATGCCCAAATCACCACCGACAAATCCGCACCTAAAAACCAGCAGGCCGTTATCCTTAAAACCAACACCGGTGCACCTTTGGTGAATATCCAAACCCCAAATACACGCGGATTGAGCCACAACCGCTATACGCAGTTTGATGTTGACAACAAAGGGGCCATGTTAAACAACGACCGTAACAATAATCCGTTTCTGGTCAAAGGCGGTGCGCAATTGATTTTGAACGAGGTACGCGGTGCGGCTAGCAAACTCAACGGCATCGTTACCGTAGGTGGCCAAAAGGCCGACGTGATTATTGCTAATCCTAACGGCATTACCGTTAATGGCGGCGGCTTTAAAAATGTCGGCCGAGGCATCTTAACCACCGGTGCACCCCAAATCGGCAAAGACGGTGCACTGACAGGATTTGATGTGCGTCAAGGTACATTGACCGTAGGAGCAGCAGGTTGGAATGATAAAAGCGGAGCCGACTACACCGAGATACTTGCTCGTGCAGTTGCTTTGCAGGGGAAATTACAGGGTAAAAACCTGGCGGTTTCTACCGGTCCCCAGAAAGTAGATTACGCCAGCGGCGAAATCAGCGCAGGTACGGCAGCGGGTACGAAACCGACTATTGCCCTTGATACTGCCGCACTAGGCGGTATGTACGCTGACAGCATCACACTGATTGCCAATGAACAAGGCGTAGGCGTCAAAAATGCCGGCACACTCGAAGCGGCCAAGCAATTGATTGTAACTTCGTCAGGCCGCATTGAAAACAGCGGCCGCATCGCCACCACTGCCGACGGTACCGAAGCTTCACCGACTTATCTCTCCATCGAAACCACCGAAAAAGGAGCGGCAGGCACATTTATCTCCAATAGTGGCCGGATCGAGAGCAAAGGCCTATTGGTTATTGAGACGGGAGAAGATATCAGCTTGCGTAACGGAGCCGTGGTGCAGAATAACGGCAGTCGCCCAGCTACTACGGTATTAAATGCCGGTCGCAATTTAGTGATTGAGAGTAAAACTAATGTGAACAATGCCAAAGGTTCGGCTAATCTGTCGGCCGGCGGTCGTACTATGATCAATGATGCCACTATTCAAGCGGGCAGTTCCGTGTACAGTTCCACCAAAGGCGATACTGAATTAGGTGGCAATACCCGTATTATTGCTGAAAACGTAACCGTATTGTCCAACGGCAGTATTGGCAGTGCTGCTGTAATTGAGGCTAAAGACACTGCACACATTGAAGCGGGCAAACCGCTTTCTTTAGAGACTTCAAACGTTGCTTCTAACATCCGTTTGAACAACGGTAGCATTAAAGGCGGAAAGCAGGTGGTATTGATGGCTGATGACGACATTCAGGCAAAAGCCTCCCACCTGAATGCGTCCGGCAATCTGTATATTCATACAGGTAAGGATCTGAATCTGAATGCCGATAAAGACTTATCAGCACAAAGCATCAGCCTGAGGGCAGGCAACACCGCACTCATCAGCAGCAACGGTAAAACCTTAACTGCAGCCAAGAATCTGGATGTTCAAGCAGGTAGCTTGAGTGTGCGTCAAAGTAATCTGAAATCCAGTGGCGGTAATGTGCAGATGAGCGCTACTAAAGGCAACATCAGCTTGAATCAAAGTCGGCTAAATGCCAGTCAGAATATTGATACGGCAGCACTTCAAGGCAATATTATTTCAGACGGCCTGACTGCTGTTACCGAAGTTGGCCGCGTATCTCTTCTTGCCAACGGCAATGTTGATTTCAACGGTCGAAATACCTTGACTGCGAAAGGAGATATTAATGCCGGTTCAGTCGGTAAAGGCCGTCTGAAAATGGACAATACCAATATTAATGCTTCTGCAGGCGATGTGAAACTGGTTGCCGGAGGTCAATTAGACTTAGGCAACGGCAACCAGAGAAACACCGTTAACGGCGGCCATATCAGCTTAGACAGCAGTAAAGGCAGCATGGTGGTGCAGAATGTACACCTGAATGCCCGCGAGTCACTGAAAGTGGATGCGGATCAAACTTTAACCATTAATAACAGCAAGCTCAATTCCGGTCACAATACCCAGATTAATGCAGATCATGGTCATATGACGCTTAATCAGCTTGATGCTCATTCACATCGTCATATGAGTATCAGTGCACAGGGTAAAGGCAAAGGAAAAGACAGCGGTCAAATTTTACAAAACAACCAGCAAAACAGTAAAAGCACTTTGGTGGCAGATGGCGTATTGTCATTGAACAGCAGCGCATTACAGGTTTTGGACAACACTACCCTGCGCGGTGGTGCGATCAACATCAAAGCTGGCGGAGGCATCATCAAACGGGGCTATATCGATTGGGAAACCCAAGATACGGCTACTATGCGTTCAGCGGAACTGAAACCACTGGCCGGTATGATGTCGATAGAATCGGGCGGTGATAACCCTTTAACCGTTGAACCTGGTAACCGTATCGTTTCCACAGGTGATTTGGCCGTGAAACATAACGGCAAATTCCAAATCAGTGCCAGAGCAGGAAATAACGGCAATCCGAGTGCGCAAACCGCTAGCGTTTCTGCTAAAGGCAATATTGGGATTGTGGCGGGAGAGGTGGATATTGATGCAGCAGACATTTCGGCAGGCAAAGATTTGGCTTTGGTTGCGGACAAAGGGAATGTGGAGGTTGAGAGCGTTCGGAATACGTTTAGCGGTTATGTTTCCCAGAAGGCAGAAGAAGAAATACGTGCAGACTTAAACAAAGTATCCTCAGAATTGACCTCTTATCGGGAGAAGAGAGCGGCTTGGGAAAGAAGTGCAGAGTACAGAAATTTTGAATCTACGCTTTGGGATAACTTAGAGTGGATGGGAGAAGACCCGGGGTATATGCACCCTCTTGATACAGCCGAGATAGTTAGGGCTGTTGAAAAATATGGTTTGGCACCGGATGATTGGGGCGCAATTAAAGAAAAAATGCTGACCTACGAAAAGCAGATTGACGCATTGACTGCCAAAAAAGCCGCACTCGAAAAAAGCCTTTCCGTGCTGCAAAATCCCGCGTATGGCCACGAACACAAAACCGCCACCCTCAGAGCTCAAAACATCAAACTCCTCGCCTCAGGCGGAGTCCGTATCCGAGGAGCCAAAATTACTGCCGACAAGCAACTGGATATTCAGGCTATGGGTCAGCTGCCCGAACCTTCTGCTGAAGTTAAGGCCGACGGTGCGTTGCGTGCTTCCGTCAACATCAGCGGTGTATTTGATACTTTTGAATATGGTCAGCAAGGCAGCGATAAATACGGCTATGCCATTTTCAGCAGGCCATCTGAAATTTCAGGAAAAACAGGTGTTACCCTCTCTGCACCAAATGCCAATGAGAACAGCCGCATCAGTCTGAGTGCGGCAAGCATCGAAGCTGAAAAGGGCAAAATCAAAATTCAATCTTATGGTGACCAATACTACTATGCGGGACAGGGCGAGCTGTTTACCTTTGATAAGCACAGCTATAAAACTGGTAAATTCTACAACCGCAAACACATTACCGAAATTAAAGAGCATAAAAATGCCAAAGCGGATCCGGTCAACCTCAGTGCATCTCAAGGTATCGAAATTAAATCCGGCGGTAGCATTGATGTTTATGCCACTCAATTTGATGCACCCAAAGGCACTGTACATATTGAAGCCGGGCGCAAACTGACCTTGCGCGCCGTTGACGAAATCAACTACAACAAACTCGACAGTCATAAGAAACGCAAATTTCTCGGCATTACTTATGATAAGGTGCATGATACCTCTACCCAACTGATGCAAACTGCCTTACCAAGCCGTGTAGTGGCTGAATCAGCCAATCTGCAATCAGGTTGGGATACCAAGTTACAAGGTACGCAGTTTGAAACTACGTTGGGCGGTGCAGTCATTCGCGCCGGCGTAGGCGACCAAGCACGTGCCGATGCCAAGATTATTCTCGAAGGCATCAAAAGCAGCATCCATACAGAAACCGTAAGCAGCAGCAAATCCGCCCTCTGGCAAAAACAGGCAGGACGCGGCAGCAACATCGAAACCCTGCAACTGCCGAGTTTCACCGGTCCCGTTGCGCCTGTACTCTCTGCTCCCGGCGGTTATATCGTCGACATTCCGAAAGGCAATCTGAAAACCGAAATCGAAAAACTCGCCAAGCAGCCCGAGTATGCCTACCTGAAACAACTTCAGACGGCATCGAACACTGATTGGAACCAAATCAGCCTAGCTTACGACAGATGGAACTACAAACAGGAAGGCATGACACCCGCAGCAGCAGCTGTCGTCGTTATCGTCGTAACCTTATTGACCTACGGCGCACTGTCCGCCCCGGCAGCCGCCGGAACGGCGGGCGCGGCAGGAGTAGGAGTAGGAGCGGGAGGAGCCGCAGCAGGAACGGCAGCCGGAACTGGAGTAGCAGCAGGAACGGCAGCCACAACCGGAGTAGCAGCAGGCACATCAGCCGCAGCCATCACCACAGCCGCAGGCCAAGCCGCACTGGCCAGTCTCGCCAGCCAAGCCGCAGTTTCCCTCATCAACAACAAAGGAGACATAAACCATACCCTGAAAGAACTGGGCAAAAGCAGCACCGTCAGACAGGCCGCCACCGCCGCCGTAACCGCAGGCGTACTGCAGGGCATAAGCGGGCTGAACACCCAAGCAGCCGAAGCCGTCAGCAAACATTTTCACAGTCCCGCAGCAGGCAAACTGACCGCTAACCTGATCAACAGCACCGCTGCCGCAAGTGTCCATACCGCCATCAACGGCGGCAGCCTCAAAGACAACTTGGGCGATGCCGCACTGGGTGCGATAGTCAGTACCGTACACGGAGAAGTAGCGAGCAAAATCAAATTTAATCTCAGCGAAGACTACATTGCCCACAAAATCGCCCATGCCGTAGCAGGCTGTGCGGCGGCAGCAGCAAATAAAGGCAAATGCCGGGACGGCGCAATCGGCGCGGCGGTAGGCGAGATAGTCGGAGAAGCACTGGTCGGCGGCAGGACGAGACAGCAGATAGGGAATGAGGAATACCGTAAAATTGTAGGCTATGCGAAAGCAGCGGCGGCAGGCGCGGTTGCATTGGTTCAGGGAGATGCCGATGCGGCGGCGAATGCGGCGGCAGTGGTGGTGGAGAATAATGCGCTGGCTGATTTGGGTATTTCTCAAAATGGACAAAACAACTTACAACAACTTGCTCATCAGCAAGCCCAACAATTTGTTGTTAATTCAAAAAGTTCCATTTCAGATAAAAGTAAATTATTAGGATTGTTAAGAGCATACAAAGCAAATACCGCCCTTACTACGGAAGTAACTGCTGCATTAGGATTAGGTGGAAGTGTAAGTGTTACAGTCAATCAAGATAAGAGTATTGCCATAACCATTGCATTTACAACAGGTTATGGTCTAGAAGCCTTTGCAGGGGTATCAGCCTCAAATGCCTCACGAAAAGATGGTGCATTTGCTGAAGTATGTAGCACTATAGGTGGTGGTTTAGTATTAGGTGGTTGTGCAGGTGCACATCTTGCAAGAAAAGAACCATTGATACTAACAGGGAAAACAGGGGTAGGTGCGTCAGCAATTGCAAATGCAAGCATTGGATATCAATGGACTGTCAATTTGTTAGAGCCAAAAGAAGGAGCTAAATAATAATGCATTCCCACTATATATTTGGTATTTTGATGATTTCATATGTTTTCGCAATGTTATTTAATTTTATAATATCATATAAAATATTTAAAGAAGAAAAATTAATTAATGGTTTTTTTGATTTTCTAATTAAATCAAGTTACCTTAACTTTAAATATTTCAATATATTATTTGGAAAAGAAAAAATATCAAATATTTTTTATTTGAAATTATTAAGAATTAATCTGGCGTTGGGGGTTTTTATCTTATCCTTAATAATTATAAATATTTTTGGGGCTGTACTAGATTAGCAGATATGTTACCCTCAAAGTATGAAGATAACGCACTGCAAATTAAAGAAAAAATTACAAAAAGAACTGCTCCGTTTTTTTTGTGCTGGAAGTTACCGCCCGTTCTGCCGCCGATATTTTGGGTATCCATCCCAATTCGGCAGCACTGTTCTACCGTAAAATCCGCACGGTTATCAGCCATCATTTGGCCTTGGCTGCCGATGAGGTTTTTGAGGGCTCTATTGAGCTGGACGAAAACTATTTCGGCAGACGGCGTAAAGGCAGATGTGGTCGCGGTGCAGCAGGAAAAGTGGTTGTTTTTGGCATCCTGAAACGCAACGGACGGGTCTATACCGTTGTGGTGGATAATGCCAAGTCTGAAACGTTACTCCGTGTCATCAAAAAGAAAATCATGCCGGACAGAATTGTTTACACGGATAGCCTGAGCAGCTACGACAAGTTGGACGTGAGCGGTTTTATTCATTACCGCATCAACCATTCCAAGGAATTTGCAGACCGTCAAAACTACATTAACGGCATTGAGAACTTTTGGAATCAGGCAAAACGCGTCTTGCGCAAATACAACGGAATCGATCGTAAATCTTTCCCGCTGTTCTTGAAAGAATGCGAATTTCGATTTAACTTCGGCACACCGTCCCGGCAGCTAAAAATCCTGCGGGATTGGTGTGGAATTTAGGGCTAATCTAGTACAGCCCCTTAAATAATCAAGAAAAAAATATTCTTGCATATTTTATTAACCAAACCTCTGGAGGTAACACAGCTTGGGCAGCTTCGATACTGAAAACGCCCCAGTCAATGGGTAATCTCACTATTCCTTCCAAAGATATTAATAACACTTTATCGAAAGCCTATCAAACATTGAGTCGTTATGATTCTTTTGATTACAAATCAGCTGTTGCCGCACAACCTGCACTTTACTTATTAAACGGACCGCTTGGCTTCAGTGTCAAAGCAGCTACTGTGGCAGCAGGAGGATATAACATTGGACAGGGAGCAAAAGCAATCTCTAATGGAGAAATCTGCATGGTACAGTTCAGGTTGTTAATGGCACATTGATGGTTGCAGGATCTGTATCTGCACAGGCTGCAATATCGGCCAAGCCTACATCTGTTACCTGTTATCTGAGCAATGACAGTGCTCCTGCTTTAAGACAAGCTTTAACTGCTGAAAGCCAGAGAGTCCGCATGAAACTGCCGGAAGAGTATCGACAAATAGGGAATCTTGCGATAGCAAAAATTGATGTTAAAGGATTACCGCAAAGGATGGAAGCATTTAGTTCTTTCCAAAAAGGGGAACATGGATTTATTTCGTTACCTGAAACAAAAATTTTTAAACCTATATCTGTTGATAAATATCAAAATATTGCCTCTCCTCCTAGAGGAACATTAAGAAATATAGATGGAGAATATAAATTACTTGAAACTATAGCACAGCAACTCGGAAATAATCGTAATGTATCAGGTAGAATTGATCTATTTACAGAATTAAAGGCCTGTCAATCTTGCAGCAATGTTATT
>NZ_KV833348.1:0-85550 GCF_001837635.1 Neisseria sp. HMSC070H10 | reverse complement strand
TGTCGGGGGAAAAGGAATTTTGCAAAGGTCTCAGTATCTTAATATTGCACTGATTAAGCGGTAGTCAATATTGTTGCAGTATTTATGGTGTTAGTTTACGGCACCAAATATGCCTTGAATTTTTATAGCTCAATTTCAACATTAAATGATTAGGTATCGAATATGAAAAAAATAACCCTAAAATTCACCGCACTTTTGCTTGGCTCAGCTTTAGCAAGTAGTGCGTTTGCAACAGAAAATGGTCAAACTTCCTCAAGTTCTGATTATGAATTAGAGAAAGTATTGATTTTCAGCCGACACGGATTGCGTTCACCAGTGGAAAAAGATCCGCAAGAAATGGCGAAATATTCCCCGTATGCGTGGGCAAAATGGGATGTGCCATCTGGTTATCTCACGGCAAAAGGGACAGTGCTAGAAACCTATTTCGGCCAATATTTAGGACAATGGCTTGCTGATAAAGGATTATTAACGACAGATCGTTGTGCATCGGGTGAAGGTATTTTCGCTTATGCGAATGGAGTGCAACGCACCATTGCAACAGGTCAGGCCATTGTGGCGGGAGCTTTTGCAGGCTGTAATGTTCAACTGCAACATCACGGTGAAATTGGTTCAGAAAAAGATCCAATTTTTAACACGCAGGCGCACAATCCAAGCCAAGCTTTGATTGAATCTGCAAAAAATAACGTTGATTTAACCGCTTTACAGCAAAAATTAGCGCCAAATTATGCGCTATTGAGTGAAATCATCGATTATAAAAATTCACCAAACTGCTTGCAAAAAGGCGAATGTGATTTAGGTGGAAAAGTCGGTGAATACAGTATCAAAGACGGCAAGTCGGTCAAGATTACGGGTTCTATCAGCACCGGGAAGAAAATTGTCAGTGCATTATTGCTCGCACATTATGTGGGTAAGCCTGATTCTGAAATTGCAAACGGTCGTGTGGATAGCCAAGAAAAATGGCGCGCAATTAACGAAATTAAAAACGAATATTACCGCACTTTATTTAAAAACAATGAAGCGTTAGCACAAAATGCATCATATCCGTTATTGGCATTTATTCAGCAGCAGCTAAATAGCGAAAATAAAATTAACTTATTGGTTGGACACGATTCTAATATCGTCGCTCTGCTGGCTGCATTAGGTGTTGAGCCTTATGAATTAGATGGTTCATTGGAAAATATCCCAATCGGTGGCAAGCTGCTATTTGAAGTATGGAAGCACAAACCAAGTGGTAAGCTCAAATTTAAGTTGGATTATGTGTATCAATCTACCGAACAGCTGATTAACACCACGCCATTAAGTTTAGCGACACCACCAAACCAAACAGCTTTAACGCTCAAAGGCTGTGAAAAAGATGAAAAGGGCTTTTGTGATTACGAGCGTTTTCAACAGGTGTTGAGTGAGGGTATTAAGAACGGTAAGAAATAGCATTCATGCAACCCTATGAAAAATACTTAAAAGAGAATTCGCAGAAACTGCGAGTGGATCAAACGGAAAAGCCGGCAAACGTAATGTTTACCGGCTTTTCTCAATATATTCTCAAAATTTTCTTCATCTATACACAATAAAAAACCTGCCCTTTCGGGCAGGTTTTCAATAATGACGGATTACAGGCCGCTCAGACGGGCAGTATCGTGTGCAATCATCAATTCTTCATTGGTAGGAATCACAACGGCAACAGCTTTGCTGTCGGTAGTGGTAATCACACCGGCATTGCCGAAGCGGGCTTTCAGGTTGGCTTCTTGGTCAATGTGCAGACCGAGGAAGCCCAAGTAACCCAATACGCGTTCGCGGATGATGTCGGAGTTTTCACCGATACCGCCGGTGAAGACCAAGGCGTCCAAACCGCCGGCTGCTACTGCCATGCTGCCAATGTATTTAGCCAAGCGGTAGATGAACATTTCCAGAGCCAGTTTAGCGCCCGGATGACCTTTGGCAGCTTCTTCTTCGATGGTACGGCAGTCGTTGGACAAACCGGAGATACCGAGCAGGCCGGATTTTTTGTTCAGCATGTCGGTGATTTGGGCGATGGTCATGTTGGCATTTTCAGCCAAGAAGCTGAAAACTGAAGGGTCGATATCGCCGCTGCGGGTACCCATGACCAAACCTTCCAGCGGAGTCAGACCCATGCTGGTATCGCGTGATTCGCCGTTGGCGACGGCGGTAATAGATGCGCCGTTACCCAAGTGGGCAATCACCATGCGCAGGTCTTTTTTGTCTTTGCCGAGGAAACGGGCGGTTTCATCGGAAACGTAGCGGTAGCTGGTACCGTGCGCGCCGTAGCGGCGCAAGCCGTATTTTTCATACAATTCATGTGGAACAGCGTATTTGTAAGCGTGTTCAGGCATGGTTTGATGGAAGGCGGTGTCGAATACGACAACGTTCGGCAGACCTTTGAAAATGGTTTGTGCGGCACGCAGGCCCAAAAGGTGGGCAGGGTTGTGCAAAGGAGCGAGCGGAATGCATTTTTCAATACCGGCAATGACTTCGTCGTCAACCAAAATAGATTCTTTGTACAATTCGCCGCCGCTGACGACACGGTGGCCGATGGCGCCGATACGGCTGTCGAGGTCATGCGCTTTCAGTTCTTCCATCAGGGCTTCAACAGCACCGGTATGGTCAGGTTTGGCAGAAAGATCGACTTTGCGTTTTTCACCGTTGAATTTGAAGGTAATGTAGGCATCAGGCAGATTGAGTTTTTCTGCCAGGCAGCTCAGCAATACTTCGCCGCTGTCGTTGTCCAATACGGCACCCTTGAGGGAAGAGCTGCCGCAGTTCAAAACCAAGATTAACTTTTGTGTCATTTTTATGCTCCTTGAGGTTTCAGACGGCCTTTTTGTCGGGATCTTACTGCTGCTCCGGCTGGGTTGCATCCGCTGAGGGACGTAGTGGGTAGCGGTCTGAACAGGTTAACAAAGTAAACGCGGTATTCTATCAAAAAATGTAATCGGCTGCTTGACTTAATATTTGATGTAAAATGGACGGAATTTTATTTTGGGCCGTCTGAAAAATGACGGCGGTTTTGAAGAATTTTCAATATGCATTATTTCAGTATCCACACTCAAGACGGCGAGCATGCCGGATTTTTTATTATGTTGGCAGACGATGAGTCACAAAATCCACCGCAAAGCGGACGCTTCGTAATCAAGCTGCAAAGTGAAGACGCAGCCGCAGCGGCGGTATTGTCGCCTTTCGAGCAAACCGATATTCCGCAATACTGGCGCGTGGTTAAAGACCGTATCGAATTGTTTTTTGACGATAAAAACATCGGCGCGCTGCGCAACGAATACCTGACCGTCAGCGGCAAAACCTTTATTCTGACCGATTTGACCGGAGCGATGTAATGGAAAGTATGTTTATCCTTGTCCCCATCAGCATTATTTTGGCCTTTATTATCGGCTGGTTTTTCTGGTGGTCGGGTAAAAACGGACAGTTTGACGACCTTGAAGGACCTGCACACCGCATTTTGATGGACGACGACTCCACTGAAAAACTGATCGAAAAAGACGAAAACAAAGAATCCGAACAATGAGCCTTAAAAAAGACAATCTGAATTTCCACACGACCCGCCGTTTTGCGCCGCTCTTTGGGACGCAGTTTTTGGGCGCGTTTAACGATAATGTGTTCAAAACCGCATTATTCGTGATGATCAGTTTTTACGGTTTGGGCAAAAACGACTTTCTGCCATCCAGCCAAATGCTGAACTTGGGCGCGATGCTGTTTATCCTGCCCTACTTCCTGTTTTCCGCGCTGTCAGGACAGCTGAGCAACAAATTCGACAAAGCCGTTTTGGCGCGCTGGATCAAGCTGTTGGAAATCATCATTATGGCAGTGGCGGCGTATGGCTTCTACATCCAATCCGCGCCTTTACTTTTAATCTGCCTGTTTTGCATGGGTACGCAATCGACTTTGTTCGGCCCGCTGAAATACGCCATTTTGCCCGATTACCTCAACGACAAAGAGCTGATTATGGGCAACAGCCTGATTGAATCGGGTACGTTTATCGCCATTTTGCTCGGCCAGATTTTGGGCACCGCAGTCGCAGGCGTTCCGCCGTATATTGTTGGCGGTTTGGTGTTATTAGTCGCTATCGGCGGTACGATGACCAGCCTGTTTATGCCGTCTGTAGCCGCTAAAATGCCGGACACAAAAATCGAATGGAACATCATCAAAGGCACGAATTCACTGATTCGTGAAGCGGCAGCCGACCGCCTTGTATTCACGTCCATCATTGGTATTTCATGGTTTTGGTTTGTCGGCTCGGTTTATACCACCCAACTGCCGACGTTCACGCAAATCCATTTGGGCGGCAACGATAATGTGTTCAACCTGATGTTGGCGCTGTTCTCCATCGGCATCGCCATCGGCTCGGTATTATGCGCCAAACTCAGCCATGAGCGCCTGATTTTAGGCTTGGTTACCATCGGCACATTGGGGCTGACGGTCTGTGGATTATTGCTGGTGTGGCTGACCCAAGGCCAACGCTTTACCGAATTAAACGGCATTCTCTGGTTTTTATCGCAAGCCCAAGCGTATCCGATTATGCTCGTCATGTCGGCCATCGGCTTTTTCGGCGGCTTTTTCTCCGTACCGCTTTACACTTGGCTGCAAACCGCCAGCAGCGAAACCTTCCGCGCCCACGCCGTCGCCGCCAACAACATCATCAACGGCGTGTTTATGGTGTCGGCCGCTATTTTGAGCGCGGTTTTGCTGATGTTGTTCGACAGCATTACGCTGCTGTATTTGATTGTTGCCGTGGGTAATCTCCCGTTGATTGTTTACCTCATCAAACGGGAACCGAAATTTATCGGGGATTTGACCGCTTTGTTGAAAATCAAAAAATAAGGCCGTCTGAAATATATCCCCACCATGCACATTTTCCCTGTTCAATCGCGTGGACAGCTTGTGCATAAATCAGATTACTGTCTGATTTAACATTAAAAAACAGGACTGACTAAATTTTAAGCATCACTTTACCGCCGGACAAAATACACATTTCCCCCAAACAAGCGTGTGCAAAGGCTGTGAATAAGTCGGCTTAATGTTTGATATTTCAAAACAAAACGATATTTGATTAATTTTTAGGCAGCTTATTAAAGGCCGTCTGAAAACTTTTTCAGACGGCCTGAGCGTATAATAACCACCTACCTTATAGTTCCCAAACGATATGATTTATCCATGGCATGAAACCCAATGGCAACAGCTCGCCGCCCATTGGCAAAACCGTCCCAACGCTTGGCTGTTTACCGGCAAAGAAAATACCGGCAAAACCGAGTTTGCCCGCTTTGTCGCGCAGGCATTGCTATGCGAATCGCCCAAGTCCGGTCATGAACCCTGCGGTGAGTGCGCTTCGTGCCATTTGTTCAGCCAAAACACGCATCCCGACTTTTACGAACTCACACCGGAAATTCCCGAAGGCGAGGCAATAGGACGCAAACTCCTGCAAATCAAAATCGATGCCGTGCGCGATATTGTGGAAAACATTTACCTGACCGCTGTCCGAGGCGGCCTGCGCGTGGTATTGGTACATCCGGCGGAAAGCATGAATACACAGGCGGCAAACGGTTTGTTGAAAGCTTTGGAAGAGCCGCCGCAACACGTCGTTTTCCTGCTCGTTACCCACGCGCGCGACAAACTCCTGCCCACCATCAAAAGCCGTTGCCGCCAGATGGTGCTGCCCTCGCCGACCCATGAGCAGGCTGCGGCATATCTGCGTCAACAGGGCGTGGAAAATGCCGAAGCCTTGTTGGCATTCCACAGCGGCGCGCCTTTATTCACGCCGACTCCCGAATTGGACGCATTGCGCGAAGAATTGCTGACATTGCTGGCTGCCCCGCGCCTGTTGGCCATACTCGACTACGCCACTGCGTTCGACAAACAAAAGCAACCGCTGGCCGTTTTCATCGACTGGCTGCAAAAGTGGCTGACGGATGTCGGCTTGGCACAACAAAGCATGGCGCCGCTTTATTATCCGCACCATGCCCAAGCCCTGCTTCAGACGGCCTCCAAAACCGATTCACGCAGGCTGTTTGCCCTATTGGGCCGTCTGAACGCGCTCAACCCTTACGGATACCATACCTTGAGTGTTAAAATGCAGCTTGAGTATCTGCTTATCGAATATTTAGATTTTTGGCAAAACAAACCCTAACAGGTAATAAATGATGAATAAAAAAGACATTCCGGCGAAGATGTTGGCTTTGCAACTCAAAGACCCCAATCTGCTGTACAACTGCTATATGCCGTTTTTAGAACACGGCGGCCTGTTCGTGCCGACCGATGACGTATTCTCCCTAGGCGAAGACATCCTCTTGGCCGTCGAAATCGCCGACTATCCCAAACGCTTCCTGCCAACCAAAGTCGTTTGGATCAATCCGGCGCGCACCTCGGCCCACCGCCCCAAAGGCGTAGGCCTTGCCTTCTCCGAACACGAAAGCTGCCAGCAGGCAAAAAACCTGATCGAAGCCGAGCTCGGTCCGCGCCTGCGCAGCGACCGTACTACTTTTACCCTGTAATACCATGCATTTAATCGATTCACATTGCCATCTCAACTTTGACGGCCTAAAAGACCGCCTGCCCGAAGTCTTTGCCAATATGGAAGCGCAAAGCGTCAAACAGGCGCTTGCCATCAGCGTCAGCAAACAAAGTTTTGCCGAAGTCTTCGACATTGCCCAGGCGCACGACCACATCTACTGCACCATCGGCATACATCCCGATAGCCAAGAAGCGGAGGAATTTACCATCGCCGAAATGGTAGAAGCGGCCAAACATCCCAAAATCGTCGGCATCGGCGAAACCGGTTTGGACTATTACTGGTGTAAAGGCGATTTGTCATGGCAGCATCAACGCTTTGCCGACCACATCCAAGCCGCCAACGAAAGCGGCCTGCCCGTTATCGTCCACACGCGCGATGCGGCCGAAGACACTTTGCGGATTTTGAAAGAATGCCACACCAACTCCGGCGTGATCCACTGCTTCTCCGAAGATGTCGCCTTTGCCAAAGCCGCTTTAGATTTGGGTTTATACATTTCCTTCTCCGGCATTGTGACGTTTAAAAACGCGCCGCTGATTCAGGAAGCCGCCAAATACGTCCCAGCCGATAGAATCTTGGTAGAAACCGATGCCCCCTTCCTCGCACCGGTTCCGAAACGCGGCAAACAAAACGAGCCGTCCTACGTCCGCTATACAGCCGAATTCGTAGCCAATCTGCGCGGCGAGAGCTTGGAAACATTGGCACAAAACACCAGCGACAATTTCTATCGCCTGTTTAAGAAAGTACCCGACAGCCGTCTGAACAACGGCTAGTTCTAAGACTTTCTACCACCGGTTCTGCCTCAAACGCAGCGGCAAACTCGAAATGGCTCAAGACAGAAACGACAACAAAATCGGCTTGTGCCATCTTCCGAACGGCCGGACCTTTAAAGAATGGAAATATTTCCATCAACACAATAAATAATTTTAAATTCAAAATATTGCTTTCCTAAGCCCGACAAAGCAAGAGGCCGTCTGAAAGTATTTTCAGACGGCCTCTTGCTTATTTTACCGATAGGATGTAAAACCTATCCTTCGAAATAAACGGTTCATCGAAACCGTACACCCATCGACACAATATGGACACAAACTCCGAAATGCACACCCACCCTAATTTTTACGCTATGCTGACTGCAGCCTGCCAAAAAAACGGTAAAGGCACGGTCATTTTCAACGACAAAGAAAAAATCAGCTATTCCTCCCTCAAGCGCGAAGTAGAAACCGTCGCCGCCTATCTGCAACACGAAGGCGTACAATATGGCGACAAGGTCGCCCTGGTCGTTTCCAACTCTCCCGAATTTATTACCGCCTATTTCGCCATTACTTCCATCGGCGCGGTAGCCGTCCCACTCAACGTCTTTTTGAAAAGCGAAGAATTTTCCTACATTCTCAATGACTGTGGCGCACGCTTTATGTTCGCCTCCGCGCCGTTGGCCAAAGAACTCAAAAACATCAAAGCCAAAACCAAAGTCAATAAAATCATCTGGATTGGCGAAACCAAAGCCGCCAGTAGTGATGACAGCTATTTCGATGCCGCGCGTACATTCCCCGGCAAGCCGAATCTGAGTCGTCAGCCGTCTACCAACGATTTGGCGCACATTATCTACACCTCCGGCACAACAGGCCACCCCAAAGGCGCATTAATCAGTTATAGCAACCTGTTTTCCAACCTTTCGGGCATCGAACAAATTTTCCAAATTTCGCAAAAAGACCGCTTCGTCGTCTTCTTACCCATGTTCCACAGCTTTACGCTGACCGCCATGGTTTTACTGCCGATATATCAAGCCTGCTCGATTATTTTGGTCAAATCCGTCTTCCCGTTCTCCAACGTGCTGAAACAGGTTTTACTCAAACGCGCTACCATTTTCCTCGGCGTACCGGCCATTTACACCGCCATGAGTAAGACTAAAATCCCTTGGTATTTCAGATGGTTCAACCGCGTCCGTCTGTTTATCAGCGGCGGCGCGCCTCTGGCCGGACAAACCATTGACGACTTTAAAGCCAAATTTCCGCGTGCCAAATTGCTGGAAGGCTACGGCTTGAGCGAATGCTCGCCCGTCGTGGCCGTCAATACGCCCGACCGCCAAAAAACCGCCAGCGTCGGTGTTGCCCTGCCCGGCTTGACCGTGAAAGCCGTGGATGACGAATTGATCGAAGTGCCGCGCGGCGAAGTGGGCGAACTCATCATCAAAGGCGACTCGGTGATGCAAGGCTACCTCAATATGCCTGACGCCACAGATGAAACCATCGTCAACGGTTGGCTGAAAACCGGAGACTTCGTCACCATAGACGAAGACGGCTTCATCTTCATCGTTGACCGCAAAAAAGACCTGATTATCTCCAAAGGCCAAAACGTCTATCCGCGCGAAATCGAAGAAGCCATTTACAAACTCGAAGCTGTGGAAGCCACTGCCGTAATCGGCGTAAGAGACCAATACGCCGATGAAGAAATCATTGCCTTTATCCAACTCAAAGAAGGCATGAAACTGGAAGAAGCCGAAGTCCGCAGCCACCTGCGCGGCCTGTTGGCAAACTTTAAAATCCCCAAACAAGTCATCTTCCAAGACGAGCTGCCGCGCAATGCCACCGGCAAAGTATTAAAACGCAAACTTAAAGAACAGTTTCAAGATTAAACCGCTGTTTCAGACGGCCCCTTGATTCATGCAGGCCGTCTGAAAATCTGTCATCAACAAACTTTTCAGACGGCCACGACCATGACTACACCTATACTCGAAATCGAAAACCTAAACGGCTCCTTTCCGAGCAAACAAGTTTTGCACGATATCAACCTTACCCTGCAACCCGGCCGCAAACTGGCATTGGTCGGCGAGAGCGGCAGCGGTAAAACCGTATTGTCGCAAGGCATTATGCGCCTCAATCCGATGGTTAGCTTTGAAGGCAGTCTGAAATATTGCGGAACCGATCTGCTGACCCAGTCCGAACGTGCCCTACAAAAACTGCGCGGCCGCAAAATCGGCATGGTGTTTCAAGAACCCATGACCGCCCTCAACCCCGTCATGCGTGTCGGCGAACAAATCGCCGAAGTCCTGTCCCTGCATTTGGGTTTGGATAAAAAACAGGCATGGGCGCGTGCTATCGAACTCCTAGACGAAACCGGCATCCACCAGCCCGAGCAAAAAGCCCAGGCCTATCCTTTCCAACTTTCCGGCGGCCAACGCCAACGCGCCATGATTGCCATGGCCGTATCAGCCCAGCCCAAGCTCCTGATTGCCGACGAACCGACCACTGCTTTGGATGTTGCCGTTCAATCCCAAATTCTCGACCTGCTCTCACGCCTGCAGGAAGACCACGGCATGACCATGCTCTACATTACGCACGACTTGAACCTTGTACGCCGTTTTGCCGATGATGTCGCCGTTATGCGTAACGGCCGTATTCTCGAAACCGGCAAAGCAAACGAAGTCTTCGCCAATCCTCAGCACGAATACACCAAAATGCTGCTCAACGCCGGCACAACGCGCCAAGTGGCTCCTTTACCTGCAAACCCGGCCACCGTCCTTAAGGCCGAACAAATCGCCTTTTCCGTCAAAGAATCGGACGGTTGGTTTAAAAAACACGACAAAACCATCCTCAACCCCATTTCTTTCGACCTCAAATCCGGCGAAACCTTAGGCATTATCGGCGAAAGTGGCAGCGGCAAAACCACATTAGCCAAAGCCGTTATGCACCTTATCGACTCCGAAGGCAGTCTGATTGTCAACGGCGAGCCATGGAAACGCGAATTAAGACGCGAAATCCAAATGGTGTTCCAAGACCCGTTCGGCGCATTCAATCCACGCATGAACGTCTTCGATACCGTTTCCGAAGCCTTACGCGTGCACGAACCTGAAATGCCGCACGAAGAAATGCGCCGCCGCGTCGAAGAAGTCCTCAAACAAGTCGGCCTGCCCGAAGACGCCCTCGAACGCTATCCGCACGCATTCTCCGGCGGCCAACGCCAACGCCTCGCCATCGCCCGCGCCATCATTGTCCGCCCGAAAATCCTCGTATTAGACGAACCAACCAGCGCGCTCGATGTCCAATGGCAACAACAAATCCTTGAATTGCTCAGCGGCCTGCAAAAAGAATACGGCCTCGCCTTCATCATCATCAGCCACGACCTCGCCGTCATCCGCGCCATTTCCCACCGCGTGATGGTGTTGAAAGACGGCAAAATCGTTGAAGAAGGCGAATGCGAAAATGTGTTTGCCAATCCAAGCAGCGACTACACGCGCCATTTGATTGCACACTCCGGCCACATGGTTCAAGAGGCCGTCTGAATCTTTAAAGATTACGATAGGCGCATTTCAAAAAAACTATTACCGGGCGGCGGCACTTGAAATTTTCCCTGTCTGCCACTATTCTGAACAACATATTTATTAATCCCGATTTAAAAGGAAACAACATGAGCAGCGAATTGATTATCCACGCCAGCGATGCCAGCTTCGAACAAGACGTTTTGAAATCCGACGTACCTGTATTGCTGGACTTCTGGGCACCATGGTGCGGCCCTTGCAAAATGATCGCCCCAATCTTGGACGACATCGCCTCCGAATTCCAAGGCCGTCTGAAAGTCGTTAAAATCAACATCGACGACAATGAAGCCACTCCTGCCAAATTCGGCGTTCGCGGCATCCCTACTCTGATGGTGTTCAAAAACGGCGAAAACGTTGCTACTAAAGTCGGCGCACTGGCTAAAGGCCAACTGACTGCATTCGTTGAAGCTTCTATCGCTTAAGGTTTTAAGCATATAAAAAGGCCGTCTGAATATTGTTTTCAGACGGCCTTTTTTGTATTCATTAAGCAGCCAATGGTTTCAAAGTCAGGCTGGCATTTTCAGCTTTCACTTTAAACAGCAAATCAATATTCGGATGTTTGCCTGGATTGGCTTCGGCATCGGCAACATGTTCGGCGAACCATGCCAGGCCGCGTTCTGCCGCCGCTGCGTCCAGCTTGCCGTCAAACTCTTGCGCCAAAGCATGGTAAAGCTTGAGCGAGCCTTGTTTGCCGGGTGCATTGGGAATGTGATGAACCACATTGCCCTCTTTGTCGAGAATATCTAAGCCGCTCAAATGATCGATGGCAGGCATGGCGGCAAGATTATCTTGGAAGCTCATGATTGTCCTTTCTGATGTGGGTTTTAAAGCAAACCATATAACAAGGCCGTCTGAAAGTTTAGGTTTGACACTTTTCAGACGGCCTTAAACATTTCAATTAACGTGTACCGAAAATCTTATCGCCGGCATCGCCCAAACCGGGGATGATGTAGCCGTGTTCGTTCAAGTGGCTGTCGAGCGCGGCAGTGTAGATGGTTACATCAGGATGCGCGTCATTGACGGCTTTTACGCCTTCCGGAGCGGCAACCAATACCAATGCTTTGATGTTACGGCAACCTTTGGCTTTTAAAAGGTCGATGGTGGCAACCATAGAGCCGCCGGTCGCCAACATTGGGTCAATAATCAGTGCGGGACGTTCGTCCATGCTGTCGACAAATTTTTCAAAATAAGAAACCGGTTTCAAAGTTTCTTCATCGCGCTGCAAGCCGACAACGCTGATTTTGGCAGTCGGAATCAGGTCGAGTACGCCGTCAAGCATACCCAAACCGGCACGCAAAATCGGGACAACGGTCAGCGTTTTGCCTTTGATGCGGTCGCCTTCAATAGAGCCGCACCAGCCGTCAATAATATATTTTTCAATTTCAAAATCACGGCTGGCCTCATATGCCATCAGACGTGCCAACTCGGTGGTAAGCGTGCGGAATTTGTAAGTGCTGCAATCCGCTTCACGCATCAGCGTGAGTTTGTGGCGGACTAAAGGGTGGTTGATAACGGTAACGTTCATGTTGATTTTCCGAATTGCGTTGATGGAGGGGGATTATACTTTTTTTCGCATGGCGCGCAAAGTGCGTATTCATGCGAAAGGCCGTCTGAATCAGGGTTTCAGACGGCCTTTGTCAACAATTTTACATTACGGAATATTGTGGATAATTAAGCTTTCAGCAATTCTTGCAGTTCGCCTGCTTCATACATTTCCATCAAAATGTCGGAGCCGCCGACAAATTCGCCGTTAACGTACAGTTGAGGAATGGTCGGCCAGTCGCTGTATTCTTTAATGCCTTGGCGTACGGCATCGTTTTCCAATACGTTGACAGTCACATAGTCGGTGCAACCTGCCGCATTGAGGATTTGTACGGCACGGGAAGAGAAGCCGCATTGCGGAAATTGCTTCGTGCCTTTCATGAACAATACGACGCGGTGTGTGGTAACGACTTCTTTGATTTGATCGTGGATAGAGGACATGGTGTGTTCCTTTTTACTAAATCGGTTGTTCGGGAAAAATCAAATTTCCCGCCATTATACGCAAATTGATGAAGTTGAGGGGCGTTTATCAACGTCGGATCTGACCGTTGCCGTTGATGTAGAACTTGGTCGAAGTCAGCGCTTCCAAACCCATAGGGCCGCGGGCGTGCATTTTTTGGGTGGAAATACCAATTTCCGCGCCCAATCCGAAAACAAAGCCGTCGGTGAACCGAGTGGACGCATTGACATAAACCGCCGCCGCATCAATGCTTTCTTGGAAAAACTCGGCATGGGCAATGCTTTGGGTCACAATCGCTTCCGAGTGATGCGTCGTATGGCCGTTAATCCAATCGACGGCTTCTTCCACTGATTTTACCGTTTTGACCGACATAATATAGTCAAGAAACTCGGTACTGTAATCTTCCTCGGTTGCCAAAACAGCATTTTTAAAAATACGCAGCGCTTCCTGATCGGCTCTAAATTCGATCGGATGCACTTTGGCAACGGCTTCTTCCAGTTTTGGCAAAAACGCTTCCGCTATCTTTTCATGAACAACCAAAGACTCCGCGGCATTGCACACGCTCGGACGCTGCGTTTTCGCGTTCACGACGATATTGACCGCCATCTCCAAATCGGCACTGTCATCCACATAAATATGGCAATTACCGACTCCGGTTTCAATGACGGGAACTTTCGATTTCTCTTTCACCGTCTGAATCAAGCGCGCGCCGCCGCGCGGAATCAGTACATCAATATAATCAACCGCCTGCATCAATTCCTCAGCGGCAGCATGACTGGTATCTTCAACCAGCTGCACCACATCGGCATCCATCCCCGCTTTTACCAAAGTCTGCCTGATGACGGCAATCAATGCGGTATTGGAATGGATGGCATCGCGACCGCCGCGCAAAATAATGGCATTGCCGGTTTTAAAGGCCAGAGAAAACGCATCGACCGAAACATTCGGGCGGCTTTCAAAAATCATGGCAACCACGCCCAAAGGCACGCGTTTTTGAACTATTTTCAAACCGTCCAAATTGATATAGCCGCGGACAACCTGCCCAATTGGGTCCTGCAAATCGGCAACCTGCCCAACGCCTTCCGCAATGCCTTTGATGCGTTCGTGATTCAAACGCAGCCTGTCGAGCATAATGTCCGAAATGCCGTTTTCTTTTGCAGCGGCCAAATCGCGGGCATTTTCTGCCAAAATCATCTCAGCCTGTTCAACCAACGCCGTTGCAACCTGACGCAGCAGATTGTTTTTTTCCAAGCTTCCCAAGCTGATTAACGTTTTACTGGCTTTTTGGGCATTCTTGCCCAACTGTTCGATATAGCTCATCAAACCTCCCTATTTCTCTTGTGCAAACCACGTTCCAATAGGCGCGCCATCTAAAACCTGAAGAATATCGCGCGGATTGGCGCTGTTCATCAACACCATCTGGCCGTGATGTTCAAACATCATCTGCGCACTCTTAATCTTACTGAACATGCCGCCCGTACCAAACTTACTGCCCGATCCGCCGGCAGAAGCAATAATTTCTTCGGTAATATCGGCAACATGGCTGCGCAGCTTGGCATCGGCGTGAACAGCCGGATTTTTATCAAACAAACCGTCAATATCGGACAACATAATCAGCAAATCGGCTTTAACGATTTTCGCCACGACTGCCGACAAACGGTCGTTATCGCCAAACTTGGTGGCATGGTCCATCTCATCCACGCTGACCGCGTCGTTCTCATTGACAATAGGGATGACGCCGATGGAAAGCAGGGATTCAAAAGCATTGGTAACGTTTGCCAAACTTTCCGGATATTCGACCACATCACGCGTCAGCAGGATTTGCGATACCGTCATCCGATAATGGGAAAAAATCTGCGAGTAAAGGCTCATCATGGCCACTTGGCCGACGCTGGAAACAGCCTGCTGCTGCGCCATTTCCGCCGGACGTTTTTCCATGTTGAGGACATTCAGCCCAAAGCCCATCGCGCCGGAAGACACCAGCACAATTTCTTTGTCCTTACTGACCAAGCTGGAAATGACAAAGGCCAGTTGGTCGATTTTTGCCAAATTGATTTTGCCGTTTGGCAACACCAACGAACTGGTTCCAATCTTAATAACAATGCGTTTTACTGCTTCAAAATCTCGTTTCATTATTCTCCTCTGCTTTCTATTTTTATGATTGCATGCGGCATTATTTCAGCCAAACGTATCCATATCATAACTGCGAAGCAATAGAAAATACAGACAAAATTAAAAACGCTTCCTTTAAAAGCCGTATTTTCAGCTCTTATCCGAATCCGTTAATAACAAAATAAAAGGCCGTCTGAAACCCTATTTCAGGTTTCAGACGGCCTTTTACCGATTGTTTAAACTCTAGCCTGTCACGATAAATACAGACCGTTCCCTACAAAAGCTTATTGGTGTTCAGAAATAATTTTCAGCATTTGTGCCAATACTTTAGGATTGGCCGCAACGATGTCGCCGCTTTCCAACCAGCCTTCATCGCCGGACATATCGGTAACGATGCCGCCTGCTTCTTGGACAATCAATGCACCGGCGGCAATATCCCAAGGTTTGAGGTTGAACTCAAAGAAACCGTCCAAACGGCCGGCCGCAACGGCACACAAATCCAAAGAAGCCGCGCCTTCACGACGGCCGCCGGCGGTTTTTGACAAGAAATCTTTCAAAATCGCCAGATACTTGTCCATCATGCTTTGATCGACAACAGGGAAGCCGGTACCAATCAGGCAGCGGTTCAATTCGATGCGGTTGGAAACGCGGATACGGCGGTCGTTGAGCAACGCGCCTTTGCCGCGGGAAGCCATGTATACGTCGTTGCGCTCAGGTGCGTACACCAAAGCTTCTTGCAACACGCCTTTGTGCAGGAGTGCCATAGAGATGGCGTATTGGGGATGGCCGTGGAGGAAGTTGGTTGTGCCGTCGAGCGGGTCGATAATCCATTCGTACTCGGCGGTGGCTTTACCGTGGGAGCCGCCTTCTTCGCAAGTGATTTTATGATGCGGATAGGCTTCTTTGAGCGCTTCCACCAAAATCATCTCGGAGCTGCGGTCAACATCGGAAACGAAGTCGTTGAATGCTTTGCTGTCTACTTTGACGGCATCCAGATTGCCGGCGGCGCGAATCATCATTTGCCCTGCTTTACGGGCGGCTTTGAAAGCGGTATTTAAAAACGGATTCATGGTTTTCTTCCTAATTCAGGTAAAATACGCCCTAATGCGCCGAACAGGCACACAAGAGGCTGTTAATCGTTTCCGATGCTGTTAAAGAACATTTCAGACGGCATGGAAAAAGGCCGTCTGAAAACAAAAAGATGGCGCATTATACCTGATTCCCGTACAAACAGAAAACAAAACATGACTTCCGAAAAACCCGCCCTGCCCGCCTATCTGGACAATATCCGCATCATCCTCACGCGTACCAGCCATCCCGCCAATATCGGCTCCGCCGCCCGCGCCATGAAAACAATGGGCCTGCACAAACTGACCATCGTTGCCCCCAATCTGATGGCAACGCCGATGACGGAAAATCCGCCCGTATTCGATCCGGAGCATCCGCAATCGTTTAAATTACCGGAAGAAAGTTTCATCCTCGCTTCCGGTGCGGCAGACGTTTTGGAAAATGCCACCATTGCTGCCTCTTTGGACGAAGCCCTTGCCGACACCACCATCGCCTGCGCCCTGACCAGTCGCCGCCGCGAAATCACCGCGCCGCTGCAAACCCCGCGCGATTTGGTGCCCGAATTACTGCAGGCCGCCAACCGAGGCGAAAAAGTGGCACTGGTTTTCGGCAACGAGACTTTCGGCTTGAGCATCGAAGAAGTCCAAGCCTGCAACCGACTGATGACCATCAACGGCAATCCCGACTATTTCTCGCTCAACCTCGCCCAAGCCGTGCAGGTCGTGTGCTACGAAATCTTCAGCCAAACCGATTCGCCCATGACCCATCTTCAACAGGAAGACCACGCTGCGACCCATGAGCAAATCAAAGGCATGGTCGCCCACATGGAAAGCGTGATGAACGACATCGGCTTTTTCAACCGCCGCAACGGCGAGCGCCTGATGCGCCGTATGCAGAGCCTGTTCGGACGCGCCAACACGCAAACCGAAGACATCGACATCCTGCGCGGTTTTTTCAATACCGTCAGCCACCGTATCCATAAAAAAGACTGATTTAAGGCCGTCTGAAAACATTACAAGCTTTTTCAGACAGCATGACTGATATTCGGATAAGCATGAATTACGCCCTAGACGCATTATGGTGGAAACTCACCAGCCAACCCGTCCGCGACCTCGCCTCGCTGCTGACTGCGCCCCCTTTGTGGCAAAGCGGTTGCGAATTGAGCGTGCGCGAACTATTGGGGGAGCACGGTTTCCGCTACCTTTTGGCATTGGACGCCGATCCCGCGCCGCTGATGGATCACCTTGCCCAACGTTCCCCATTCGGCCACCGTCTCGGCATTTATGCCGAAGAGTTGTTGACGTTTTGGTTTGCCAACGCGCCGCACGCCAAACTGCACGCATACAACCTGCCCGTTTTTTCAGACGGCCAAACTTTAGGTGCCGCGGATTTTGTCGTTTCCCTCAACCAACAGCCCTACCATATCGAGCTGGCGTGTAAATACTACGGCGGAGACCAAGTGCAAAACCTGCACGGTCTCAACCCTAAAGACACGCTGACGGACAAGGCCGCCAAATTGGTGCAGCAATCCCAGCTGCTACATACACTGCAAGGCAAAGCAGCCTTAACCGCACAAGGCCTGCCGGAAAATCCGCTTCCTGCTTCCATCGTGCGCGGCATCGGATTTTTTCCACAAGGTTTCCATGCTTTTGAGCCGCCACTTAACTCATACGGCTGGCGCGGCATCTATATTCAAGATTGGGCGGAATACTGGTTTGAACACCAAGAAGTCCGCTACCACCTGCTCGACCGTATGGCCTATCTCGCGCCTGCTCGTGTCGCCGAAACCGAAACATTGAACGAAACCGAAATCCGCCGTATCGACCAAGGCTTGATTGCCGTTTTGGAATTACGGCCGGACGGCTTTTGGCACGAAATCGAACGCATCATGAAGGCCGTCTGAAACCCTTTACCAACTTTAAGAGAACCCATTACATTATGAACGCCGCACAACTCGACCATACCGCCAAAGTTTTGGCTGAAATGCTGACTTTCAAACAGCCTTCCGATGCCGTCCTCTCCGCCTATTTCCGCGAACACAAAAAGCTCGGCCGCCAAGACCGCCACGAAATCGCCGAAACAGCCTTTGCCGCATTGCGCCACTATCAAAAAATCAGTACCGCCCTGCGCCGTCCGCACGCGCAGCCGCGCAAAGCAGCACTCGCCGCACTGGTTCTCGGCAGAAGCACCAACATCAGCCAAATCAAAGACCTGCTTGATGAAGAAGAAACAGAGTTCCTCGGCAATTTGAAAGCCCGCAAAACCGAGTTTTCAGACGGCCTGAATACCGCCGCAGAATTGCCGCAATGGCTGGTAGAACAACTGCAACGGCATTGGAGCGAAGAAGAAATCCTCGCCTTCGGCCGCAGCATCAACCAACCTGCCCCGCTCGACATCCGCGTCAATACCTTGAAAGGCAAACGCGATAAAGTGCTGCCATTGTTGCAAGCCGAAAGTGCCGATGCAGAAGCCACGCCTTATTCGCCTTGGGGCATCCGCCTGAAAAACAAAATCGCGCTTAACAAACACGAGCTATTTTTAGACGGTACACTGGAAGTCCAAGACGAAGGCAGCCAGCTGCTTGCCTTATTGGTGGGCGCAAAACGCGGCGAAATCATTGTCGATTTCTGTGCCGGTGCCGGCGGTAAAACTTTGGCTGTCGGCGCGCAAATGGCCAACAAAGGCAGAATCTACGCATTCGACATCGCCGAAAAACGCCTTGCCAACCTCAAACCGCGCATGACCCGTGCCGGACTGACCAATATCCACCCCGAACGCATCAGCAGCGAACACGATACCCGTATCGCCCGACTGGCAGGCAAAGCCGACCGCGTGTTGGTGGACGCGCCCTGCTCCGGTTTGGGTACTTTACGCCGCAATCCCGACCTCAAATACCGCCAATCCGCCGAGACCGTGGCCAACCTTTTGGAACAGCAACACAGTATCCTCGATGCCGCCTCCAAACTGGTGAAACCGCAAGGCCGTTTGGTTTACGCCACCTGCAGCGTGTTGCCGGAAGAAAACGAGTTGCAAGTCGAACGTTTCCTGTCCGAACATCCCGAGTTTGAACTCGTCAACTGCGCCGAACTGCTGCAAAGCCTGAAGGTTGATTTGGATACCGGAAAATACCTGCGCCTCAACTCTGGAGAACACCAAACCGACGGTTTCTTTGCCGCTGTATTGCAACGTAAGGATTAAGGTTGAAAAAGGCCGTCTGAAATCCTTTCAGACGGCCTTTTTAATAGATTTTTTACATTAAAATCATTAGAAACGATAGTCGCGCTCTGCAATAATATACTTTAAGGCATGTATCTTGACCTTTCATCAGAATATTGTGAAAAGCTGGAAAAAATGCTTTATGCTTTGTAAATGTATGTGTTCTCGTTCAAAATTCGCCCGGTCATGCCTCAGGCGATACCCGATACGGACAACGATAATATATAAATCATTTGGTTAGAAATCATGCCGCATATTTATTCTTCCCCCACAAAGCTCCGTTTATTGTCATCGGCCGTTGCCGTCGCCTGCTGTCTGATGCCGTTTCAGACGGCCTCTGCATACAGCCTGCAAGACATCCTCAGGGATGCTTTAATCAGCGACCCGATTGTGCGTGAAGCAAAAGCCACTCAAGAAGCAGCGCAAAGCACGACCAAAGCCACGCGTGCGCGCCATTATCCTGTCGTTACCCTGACCGGCACGAAAGTGCTGGCGCAACACAATAAATACAACAGTAACGACATGGATGACGGTATCGGCGTGCGCGGCAGCGTAAACATCTACTCATGGGGTGCGATTGAAGCCGCCGTCCGCCGCGACCGCAGCCGCGAAGAATACTATCAACACAAATACACCGAAAGCCAAGAGCAGCTGGGCAGCGATATCGGCCGCCTCTACCTGAGCGCATTGCGCGCAAAAGAAACCCTGATCCTTAACGAACAGACTTTGGCGCGCCATAACGCCCTCATAAAAACCCTGACCACAATCGTCAAACAGGATGCCGGCCGCCACTTTGAACTGATTGAAGCGCGTGCACGCCAGCTGCAAGTAGCCAACATTATCGCCCAACAACGCCGCACCATGGATTTAGCGCTGAGCCGCCTGTCCCGCTATACCTCGCGCCAACTGACCGCCAACGATTTGGAAGATCCGTTTAAAAACGACACGGCGAAATCCATCAGCGAACGCTACAACAACCCTAACCGCAACAATAATCCGTCCTATCAGGCGCAATTGGCCGAACGCGACAGCGTCCGTGCCGATTTGGATGCGTCCAAAGCCGAACGCCTGCCTACCCTCAATTTGGAAGGCAGTGCAACGCGCAACACCAGACAACTTTATTTAAACGTTGCATGGAATGTGCTGGATATTGCTGCACGACACAATGTAGAGCGCAATGCCAAATCATTGATTGCCGCAGAAGCCAAGTCCGAGCAAATCCTGCGCGACATGAACGAACGCGTTCAAACGTCGGCCATCGATATGCAGGAAAGCGAACAGCGCACCGCATTAACAGCTCAACATATTCTTGCTCAAAAAGATGTTATCAAAGCCTATGAAATGCAATTTAAAGTTGCAAGACGTACGCTGACCGACGTTTTGAGCGCATACAGCGAGTTATCCTCCATCGAACAGGATTACGTTGCCGCCCGCAACGATTTCCGCGATGCGGCACTCGACTATTTAAATACTCAGGCCAAAATCTCCGCTTGGGTCGGTTTGGCACAAAAATGAAGCCATATCCGCCGGTTAAACCAAAAACATTACGCGAAAAAATATGAAAGCCATCATTGAACACATCGTTTTAGTGACCCGCCTTTTGGGTGCGCCCGTATCTGAAGCCGCTTTGTCCGCCGAAGTCGTGCGTGACAAAAAGCTCAAGGTCAACTATCACTCGCTGGTCGAAGTCCTGCGCAGCCACGGCTTTGAAAACACCTTATCCAAACGCAATTTGGAAGACATCCCCTCGCTCGCCGTTCCGGTCATGATTATCCTGCACAATGAAGAAGCAGCGGTCATCACCCAAATCGAAGGCTCCGGCCAAGAGCGCAAATACCATATCCGCCAGGTTGACGGCTTGGAACAGGAACTCAGCCACGAGCAGCTCTCCGGTCTGTATTTGGGCTACTGCTGGTTTATCAAACCCAAAATGGCTACCGATATGCGCTCGGAGCTGCCTGAATACCATTTGCCCAAAGCATGGTTTTGGAAAGTCATTTGGCGTTTCCGCAGCTACTACTACCAAGTCATCTTGGCCACCATCATCATCAACTTCCTTGCGCTCGTCAGCTCCCTGTATGTGATGAACGTGTACGACCGCGTGATTCCCAACCAAGCCTATGAAACCTTGTGGGTATTGAGCATCGGCGTGGTCTTGGCGATTTTGTTTGAGTTTGCCGCCAAGATGATTCGCGGCCACTTAACCGATATTGCCGGCAAAAAAGCCGACCTGATCATCAGCTCCGCCCTGTTCCGCCGCGTGATGGCATTGCGTCTGGCAGACCGTCCAGCTTCTTCCGGTTCATACGCCAGCAACCTGCGCGAATTTGAAGCCGTGCGCGAGTTCATGACCAGTGCCAGCTTGTTGACCATCGTCGACTTGCCTTTCCTGTTGCTATTTATCTTCGTGATTTCCATGGTTGGCGGCAAACTGGCACTCGTTCCCCTGACCATCATTCCGATTGTCGTGATTGTCGGTTTTGTCGTACAACGCCCGCTCTCTCGCCACATCAACGAATCGATGAAAGAAGGTTCGCAACGCTCCGGCCTTGCCGTTGAAGCCATCGAAGGCATCGAAACCCTGAAAACCAACAACGCCACATCTTGGGCGCAACAACGTTGGGACGAATACACCGCCAAAACTTCCGCTTCTTCCATCAAAGTCAAAGACACCAGCAACTTCATGGTCAACTTCGCCGTTGCCATGCAGCAACTTAATACCGTCTTCTTGGTCGTTGTCGGTACCTATTTGATTCATGCTGACAACCATGCGGAACGCATTACCATGGGTGCATTGATTGCCTCCGTGATTCTGTCCGGCCGCGCCTTGGCGCCATTGGCACAAATCGCTGGTTTGGCCACCCGCTTCCAACAAGCCAAACTTGCCCTCAAAGGCGTAAACGACATCGTTACCCGCCCTATCGAGCGCAATCCGGAACGCAAATATATTACTTTGGACAATGTTCAAGGCAGTATTACCTTTGAAAACGTATCGTTCAAATATCAAGCCGACAACAACAGCGCCGTCGAAGATTTGCGCCTGACCATCAAACCGGGCGAAAAAGTCGGTATTTTGGGCCGTATCGGCAGCGGTAAAAGCACCATGCTCAAACTGGCCAGCGGTCTGTACGATACCGAAAAAGGCAACGTTACCCTTGATGGCGTCGATATGCGCCAGCTTGACCCCAACTTCCTGCGCGATCAAGTCCTGCTGTTGAGCCAATCGCCACGCCTGTTCCTCGGCACATTGCGTGAAAACATGGATTTGGCGCGTACCGGCAGCTACTCTACCGACCAAGACTTACTGACTGCGCTCAACCGTTTCGGCCTCGATAAAATCATCCGCAACCATCCGCGTGGTTTGGATATGCCTCTGGGTGAAGACGGCTTGGGCTTGTCCGGCGGTCAAAAACAAATCATTGCCCTGGCGCGTATGACCTTGCGTAACCCGAAAGTCGTCTTGCTGGACGAGCCGACCACCAGCCTGGACCAAGCCACTGAACGCATGGCGCTCAATGCCATTGCCCAATGGGGTCGCAACCGTACCATGCTTTTGGTGACCCACCGTCCGCAAGTGCTGCAAATCGTCAACCGCATCATTGTGATAGACAATGGTAAAGTCGTGATGGACGGCCCGCGTGACCTGGTATTGCAAAAACTCATGCAAAACGAACAGGCCAAAGCAGCCAACGTCAAACAACAACAGCAACAAGCTGCCGCAGTCAAACAACAACAGCAACAAGCTGCCGCCGCCCCTCAATCGGCAGCACAATAAAGCAAAAGGCCGTCTGAAACCTACTTACCCTTTCAGACGGCCTGCCCTAATGGTTAAAATCCACCAAACACAATAAAGATACACGATTATGAGCCGCGAAAACAACGTCAAATCCAAAGACCTACACCTCATCAACGACCTCAATGCCGCCCTTCAAAAAGAAAAACACAGCGGTCAATTTTGGGTCATCATCCTATTCTTCCTTTTCTTGGTTGTCTTCGTCATCTGGGCATACAACAGCCCTGTCGAAGAAGTGACCCGCGGCAACGGCAATATCATTCCCAGCAGCCGTGAGCAAGTAATCCAAAGCCTGGATCCCGGCATCGTAACCGAAATCATGGTTAAAGAAGGCGACATGGTCGAGAAAGATCAGATTCTGATGAAACTCGACGACACGCGCAGCTCCGCCGTTTTACGAGAAAGCGAAGCCAAAGTCGAAAACCTCGAAGCCACTATTGCCCGTCTTAAAGCCGAAGCCTACGGCACCAAGCTCTCCTTCCCTGACAGCGTGGGTCCTGAGCTGCGCCGTCGCGAAATTGCCGCCTACAAAGCACGCCGCCAAGTCATGGTAGATGCCATCAACGGCCTGTCTCAAAGTAAAGCTGCACTTGATCGAGAGATTGCCATTACTGCTCCTCTCGTTTCCGAAGGTTACGTTTCCGAAGTCGAACTCTTAAGAATGCGCCGTGAGTCTGCCGACTTGGCCACCCAAATTTCCGAGCGCCGCAACCGCTACAAAGCCGATGCCAACAACGAACTTTTGCAAGCCGAATCCGAGCTGGCGCAATCCAAAGAAAACGTTGCCATGCGTGCCGATCCGGTTGAACGCTCGCAAATCCGCGCACCTATGCGCGGCATCGTCAAAGGCATAAAAGTTACCACCATCGGCGGCGTTGTGAACGCAGGCGAAGACATTATGCAAATCGTCCCGGTTGACGACAAACTGCTGGTCGAAGCCTATATCCGTCCGCAAGACATCGCCTTTATCCGCGCAGGCCAACCTGCATTGGTTAAAGTCAGCGCATACGACTACTCCATCTACGGCGGTTTGGAAGGCAAAGTTACCCTCGTTGGTGCAGATACCGTCAGCAACTCCATGCAAAACCGTGCCAACGACCTGAAACTCGACCCGAACCAAGTCTATTACCGTGTTCTCGTCCAAACCGAAAACAACTCCCTGAAAGACAAAAACGGCAAACCTATGCCGATTATTCCGGGCATGGTGGCAACGGTGGACATCAAAACCGGTGAAAAAACCATCTTCCAATACCTGATCAAACCAATTACGCGTATGAAACAAGCGTTAAGCGAACGCTAATCGATAAAATGATAAAAGGCCGTCTGAAAGTTTTCAGACGGCCTTTTATTTATGTTTTAAATACCTCCTTATCCGGCAGGCAAATTACTTCTCCTTAAAAGCAGTACCGACAAACGTTCTTTTCGGATTGCCGCGCTCAACTTGATAGAGTTGCGCGTGCTGCTTCTGCGCAAAATTTCCTGCCTGTCCGGCATGATGCTCCGTCAGTTTTTGCGCCAATAACATTACCGCCAATTTTTTATTGGCATGCTGGCTGCGTTCGCTCTCGACCCGCACGGAAATGCCGCTTTCTTTATGGGTAGCGCGGACGGCACTCTCGGTTTTATTGACGTGTTGCCCGCCTTTACCGCCTGAACGGCAGGTTTGAAACTCGATTCCGTTTTCAGACGGCATTTCATACATCTGCGGCATATCGGGCAAGCGGAAAACGCCTATATACCAATTTTTACGCGGATGTTTCGGGCGGACAGGGCTGGGGCATATCCATTGAAGCGTCCCCTGCCAAGTTTGCGCCAAACTTTCGGCTTTCTGCCCTGCCAATTTGAGCGTCGCCGACAAAATGCCGTGCTTATCGGCGGTTTCGGTAACAAGTTCGGCATCAATGCCTTTTACTTGGGCTTCGGCAAACAGCTTGCCCAAGACGAAACGGGCAAATATACGGCACTCTGCCGGCCCTTGCGCGGTGGAAATTTGCAGATAAATCACTGGTGTATTCTGTTTCATCTTTACGCTCCACACTCGCCGCCGGTTTTATAAGTCAAAACAGGTTTAAACCGCGCGACCAATTCAATCAAACCTGCATTTTTCATAGCAGCAATAACGCTGTCGATGCTTTTATAAGCCTGCGGCGCTTCTTCAAAAATCAAGGCCTTATCCTGACAAACGACTACGCTGCCAAATTCGGTCTGGCGCAGGCTGTCGGCAGTGTATTTGTGCGACAGCCTGCCTTTGCATTCGTCGCGCTGCCACTTCCGACCTGCGCCGTGAGCCAAGGTATTCAACGAAATTTGGCAATCTTCGGCAGGTCGGACCAGATAGCTGTAATCGCCGCGCGAGCCGGGTATCATGACCAAGCCTTTATTGGTGGGCGTTGCGCCTTTTCGGTGCAGCCAACCGATTGTGCCGTCAATCTCGGTTTGCTCCAAAAAATTATGGTGGACATCAAGCAGGCATATTCCTTCTGTGCGCCAACGGTCGAGCATTCTGGCCGCAATCAAACGACGGTTAAGGCTGGCAAATTCAAGGGCTGCTTGGTGTTCGGCAAGATAGGCTGCCGCCGCTTCGCCCTCTTCCGCCAAACCTTGATGCCCGAAGGCGGCAATATGACGTTGCAAAATCTGCTGGCCCAATCCGCGCGAACCGCTATGTACCAACAGTTGCAGATGGTTTTCATCAAAATCTATCGGGAGCAGATCGGCGCGATAAACGGTATCAACGGTTTGCAACTCGGCAAAATGGTTACCACCGCCAATCGTACCGACGGCAAGGCCGTCTGAAAATTGGCGCATATCGACAGCGTAGCCTAATAAATCGACCTGTTCGTCTTTATCCAATGGCGTATCGATGTTGCCGAGCTGTTTGGCGAGTTTGGCCGGTTTGAGTTTGGCTGCGCGTAAATTGGTCTGCCAAAACGCCATGCCGCAACCGATGTCGTTTCCGATCAGGGCAGGATAAAAATGACGGTCGCTGAAAAATGCCGCGCCAACCGGATAACCGCGCCCTGCGTGTAAATCCGGCATTCCGGCAACACGCAACATATGCGGTAATCGGGCGGTGGTTTCGAGCTGAGCGACAGCGTTGCCTTCAATCCATGTATTTGAATCGGCAATAATTTGAATATGATGGGGATAATTGCCCATGTGTTTATGCTTTCTTTAAAACGGATAGAAACCGTCAACAGATGACAATAGGTATCCACCGTCTGCGAAATGTTCAGACGGCCTGGTTTCTAGCCGATAATCGTAGGGAAAGCAGCCCGAAGCGGGCGACATGGAATGCGAAAAGCGTTATCCGAAAGTCAGACCGACGCTTGGGCTGCAAAGAATGTGATTGAGCGGATTGAAGTATTGCATGTCATGGCTTGCTCCTTTCTTTGCATGAAAATATTAAAAACGTTCGGATTATAGAGGGTTCATTTCCAATCATGCAAACTTACTGACATCAATCTGCCAATAATGTTGCATAAATGGCAACTATTGAGAACATAATTTAGGCCGTCTGAAAACTTTTCAGACGGCCTTTGATGCCCAATAGCCCTTACAAAACAACGGTCGGATAAGAGCCGACAACTTTCACGAAGGAAGCGCGTTCGCCCAGAAGCTGCAAGGCTTTTTGGACATTTTCATCGCTTTGATGGCCTTCGATGTCGATGAAGAACAGATATTCCCACAAAACCGATTTGCTTGGGCGGCTTTCAAATTTGGTCATGGAAATGCCCAACTCGGTGAAAGGTTGCAACAACGAAGTAACGGCACCGGCACGGTTGGGCGCGGATACGACCAAAGAGGTTTTGTCGTTGCCGCTGCGGCCGGTTTCTTGATGGCCCATCACCAAGAAGCGCGTGGTGTTGTTCGCTTCGTCTTCGATACACTCGGCGGCAAAGCTCAACTGATAAATTTCCGCGGCAATACGTCCGGCAATGGCGGCCACATTCGGGCTGTCAGATTCGGCAACCAGACGCGCTGCTTCTGCATTGCTGGCTACTGCGATACGTTCCGCATTGGGCAGGTTGCGGCCGAGCCAGTCGTTACATTGCGCCAAGGCTTGGGCATGAGCGAAAACTTTGGTAATGCCGCCAATTTCGTGGCTGTCTTTACGCAGCAGATTGTGATGAATGCGGACAACCACTTCACCGCAGGCTTTCAACGCAGTTACGGCCAGCAAGTCCAAAGTGCGCCCCACCGAGCCTTCAGTCGAATTTTCGACCGGTGCCACCAAATAATCGGCTTGGCGCGTTTCAACTTGTTTGAAGCAGTTGTCGATGGTGGTACACGCCATAGTGTGTGCGGCGTGGCCGAAATGTTTGATGGCGGCTTGCTGGGTAAATGTCCCCTTCGGGCCCAAATAGGCAATCGTCAGCGGACGCTCTACCGCCAAACATTCGCTCATAATCTCGCGAAACAGCCGAGTAACCGATTCATCAGGCAAAGGGCCGCGGTTCAAATCCTGAATCCGGCGCAAAACGGCTACTTCCCGTTCAGGACGGTACACCGCGCCTGTCCCTTTCAATTCGCCGATAGCATGCGCATGACCGGCGCGTTCATTGAGCAAACGGAGGATTTCCGCATCGATGCTGTCGATGGCATTGCGGTGCGGCAATAATTGTTCGTCTATGGATAAAGGCATAAGCTGTCTCGCAATTTTGTGAGGGATATTTTCATTTTAACATTAAAGGCCGTCTGAATTCCGTTTTCAGACGGCCTCAACACTATCTTTATCTAACTTTATCGTCTATCAGGTTTGCAAACGCCGCCAATTCCATCATAATTAAGCCTTTTGAACGACAAGGCCTATTCCATGCACTCAAACGGACTGTACACCCGTTTTCTGCCCGATGAAGAAGCAACCCTGAAACTAGGTGAAGAATGGAGCAAGCAACTTTCCGCTCCGCTGACCATCTACCTTGAAGGCGGACTGGGTGCAGGCAAAACCACGCTGACACGCGGGATTTTGCGCGGACTGGGACATACGGGCGCAGTCAAAAGCCCGACTTACACCATTGTCGAATCTTATCCGCTGAATACATTCACCCTCCACCATTTCGACCTCTACCGCTTTACCATGCCCGAGGAATGGGAAGATGCCGGTTTGGACGAATTGTTTGCGCCCGACAGCGTCTGCCTCATCGAATGGCCGCAGCAAGGCGGGGAATTCACGCCTCTGGCAGACATTACCATTACATTGACGTACACCGATAAGGGCAGAACCTGCACCTTTTCCGCCCACACAAACCAAGGCCGAAAAAGTTTAGAATCATGGTCAAATTAACTAGAAGACACATTCTCCGTCAAGGCACAGGACTATTTCTCACCCTCACGCCCGTTGGTGCCGCATTGGCCAAACCGGCCTCTCCTGCGCAATTCCTTGCCGTCCGCATTTGGCCGGCAAACGCCTACACACGCGTTACCCTTGAGAGCAACCACTCGATGAAATACCAACATTTTATGTTGGACAACCCCAGCCGGTTGGTCGTGGATATTCAAGGTGCGGAAATCAACAGCGTCCTGCAAGGCATTTCCAGCAAAGTGCTGTCTAACGACCCTTTTATCCGCAGCATTCGTGCCGGTCAAAATACGCCCAATACCGTGCGTATCGTCATCGACCTCAAACAAAGCACCCATCCGCAAGTCTTTGCACTCGCCCCCGTCGGCAACTTCAGAAACCGCTTGGTTATCGACCTTTATCCGCACGGCGCAGATGCCAACGACCCGATGATGGCCTTGCTCAACGGCAATGTTCCCAAGCAACATCAAAATACCAATATCGCATACGACACCCCTGCCCCTAAAAACAATCGCGGCAGCGGCGGCAACCGCCGTCCCGTGATTATGATCGACCCCGGTCATGGCGGCGAAGACCCCGGCGCAATCGGCCCGAGCGGCCTCAAAGAAAAAAACGTCGTACTCTCCATTGCCCGCGAAACCAAAAAACGCCTCGAAGCCTTGGGTTACAACGTATTTATGACGCGCAACGAAGACATCTTTATCCCATTGGGCGTACGCGTTGCCAAAGGCCGTGCGCGCAATGCCGACGTATTCGTATCCATCCACGCCGATGCCTTTACCAGCCCGTCCGCTCGCGGTACCGGCGTATATATGCTCAATACCAAAGGCGCGACCAGCTCGGCGGCAAAATTCCTTGCCCAAACCCAAAACAACGCCGACGCCATCGGCGGCGTACAATCCAGCGGCAACCGCAACGTCGACAACACGATTTTGGACATGACCCAAACCGCAACCCTGCGCGACAGCCGCAAGCTCGGCCATTCCGTCTTGACCGAATTGGGCAAACTCAACCAATTACACAAAGGCCGCGTTGACGAAGCCAACTTCGCTGTCCTCCGCGCGCCGGATGTTCCGTCCATTTTGGTGGAAACTGCCTTCCTTTCCAACCCTACCGAAGAGCGGCTGCTCGGCAGCGAATCCTTCCGCCAACAATGCGCCCAAGCCATTGCCACCGGTATTCAAAAATACATCAATACCGCTGTTTTACGACGCGGTTAATGGCTTGATGAAACAAAGGCCGTCTGAAAATTTTTCAGACGGCCTCATCTTTTCAAGCAATCTATTTAACCGCACTTCCCTACCGCAGCCGGATAGACGGACACCTTCGTCTGCGTCAATGCAAATAAGTTTTCCAATTGCGTTTGCGCCTGACGGTTGGCATGTTCCAAAATCTCAGCCTTGCACGCGCTTTGCAATACCTGCCGTCTCGCCTCTTCCTGCACCGTCTTAAATACAGACTTATCCATAGGCAGCAAATTAAACGAGCCGGTCTGAATATCGTACACTTCGATATTTTCCAAATCCACGCTCAAAATTTCCACCGCCGGCAGACTGATCAATACCTTGTCGTCCACAATATTGACATTGTCTGCGCCTAACTTATCCAAATCCAAACCGGCCAACACCTTGCCTCGCACAATAAAAATACCGCTTTGCGAATCCTGCCACAGCCTGCGCCAATCCCCTTTTTTCTCCGTACGGATAATCGTATCGATATAAAATGCCGTACTTTCCAAGCGGTTCATCTGCTTAATCTGCATCAAAACCCCCTCACGGGACAAAACCTGATGTTCTTCGTTCTGACCATGCAGGGCATAAAACCAGCCGCCTGCAGCCGTCAGCGCACACAACACCAGCACGACCAATCCGCGCCCAAGCATTTTCATTTCAAATATCCCCCATTAAAATAATCATCAAAACATTCCCCATATTCTCCCAAAACCGTCAATTTCAAGCCATACCCAGGCCGTCTGAAACAATAAATTTCATTACCAAAAAGTAATAAAAAATCTCAACAAACAAAGTTTGCCTTTTGGTAAAGACAAGACTACAATCCATTACACACAATTCAATTTCATCTCATCATGAATACCACCGACCTGCGCCGCCACAACCTGCGGCAATGGATAACACAACACCACAACGGCCAGCAAACCAAGTTTGCACAAGCCATCGCCATCAACCAAGGCGAGCTGTCCGCCCTGCTGAAAAACAAATCTTTCGGCGAGAAAAAAGCCCGAAAAATCGAGCAGGCAGCCAATATGCCTGACATGTGGCTGGATCAAGACCACCAAGACCGCCACGCCCCCACCATCAGCCAAGAAAGAAATACCATGTCCCACATCTCCACCATCCCCGAAATCCTAGCAGACATCAAAGCCGGCAAAATGGTCATCATCACCGATGCCGAAGACCGCGAAAACGAAGGCGACTTGCTGATGGCCGCCCAATTCGTTACCCCCGAAGCCATCAACTTCATGATCAAAAACGCACGCGGCCTAGTCTGCCTGCCGATGGACGGCGAAATGGTCGAAAAACTCGGCCTGCCCATGATGACCCAGAAAAACGGCGCACAATACGGCACCAACTTTACCGTCTCCATCGAAGCCGCACACGGCATCACCACCGGCATTTCCGCCGCCGACCGCGCCCTGACCATTCAAACCGCCGTTTCCCCATCCGCCAAACCCGAAGACATCGTCCAACCCGGCCACATCTTCCCACTGCGCGCCCAAAAAGGCGGCGTACTCGTCCGCGCCGGACACACAGAAGCCGGCGTCGATCTGGCACAAATGAACGGCCTGATTCCCGCCGCCGTCATCTGCGAAATCATCAACGACGACGGTACCATGGCACGCATGCCCGAACTGATGAAATTTGCCGAAGAACACAATCTCAAAATCGGCACCATTACCGACCTCATCGAATACCGCAGCCGTACCGAAAGCCTGCTCGAAGACATGGGCAATGCACCCGTACAAACCCCGTGGGGCGAGTTCCAACAACACGTTTACGTCGACAAACTCTCCGGCGAAACCCACCTCGCCCTTGTCAAAGGCACACCCTCCGCCGAAGAAGAAACCCTCGTCCGCGTCCACGAGCCCTTCAGCGTCATGGACTTCATCCAAGCCAACCCGCGCCACTCATGGTCGCTGCCCAAAGCCCTTGAGCGCATCCAACAAGCCGAAAGCGGCGTAGTCATCCTCCTGCACCGTACCGAAGACGGCGCCACCCTGCTCGACCGCACCCTGCCCAAAGGCGCAAACCAAGCCTACAAATGGGACAGCAAAAGCTATGGCATAGGAGCACAAATCCTCGCCGGCCTCAACGTCAAAAAACTGCGCGTCCTCGGCCAGCCTTCATCCTTCACCGGCCTCACCGGCTTCGGCCTCGAAGTCGTCGGCTTTGAAGAAGCTGAAAAATAATCTTGCTTGATTGATTCTCAAAGCAAATGAAACAAAAGGCCGTCTGAAAGTTTTCAGACGGCCTTTTCATATCTCTATTTATCTGAATATGATCCAAATAAAATTATGATGAAAAAGACTATTTATTAGATTATTTCAATAATGATAAGAATAATCAATTATTATATAAATATTAATAATATTTAAAAATTTTATATTTTTTATATAAAAGAGTATTTTAACCTCTTATATTAAATTCTTAACAAAGAGAAACTATGTCTGCTTTTACTCCCAAACCCAAAATAATCATTCTCAGCCTTGCCAGCGCATTCAGTACATTAACCGTTGCTAATGTCATCGAAACCTCAGCTCAACCCGAACAATACCAAGAATTGGATACCGTTGTTGTCAGTGGCAAACGTACCAACGACCAAAAAGGCGCGGACGATGTGTATTACAAAAACGTCTCCAACGCCTATGTCGGCAAAGAATACCTCGAACGCTACCGTGTCCAATCCGCCGGCGACGTACTCAAAGGCTTAAACGGCGTGTACAACATGAATACCCGCACCGCCGGTGGCGCGATTACGCCCAATATACGCGGCATCACCGGCAAAGGCCGCATCCCCGTAACGCTGGACGGCACGGAGCAAACGGTTGATGTCTGGCTCAACAACTACGGCGTGGGCGACCGCAACTACCTCGACCCCGCCCTGTTCCGCAGCATAGCCGTGGAAAAAAGCCCCGCCATGACGCGCGGCGTGAAATCGGGTGTCGGCGGCGCGATGTCGATCCGTACCATCGAACCTGCCGACATCATCCCCGAAGGCAAAAACTGGGGAATCGAAGTCAAAACCGAGTTTTCCGGCAACACCGTAGCGCAGAAAAACGACTTGCGCCAATTCTTAGGCCGCGACTACCGCACCCTCTCGCCCATAGGCGCGACGGCGGACGGCACGGGCGGCAGTTCTGATGCCAACTCCATCCTCAGCGGCAAACCTTCCCCCACTTCCCTGCGTCTCGATCCCGGTATAGCCGACACCAAATACTCGGGCGGCAAAAGCCACACCAACTTCAAAGACGACAGGCAGCTGATGTTGTCCGCCGCCTTCAAAACCGATATTACAGACGGCCTTGCCGCATACAGCCACCGCAAAAAAGGCAACTACTACGCAGGCAAACGCGGTTGGCAGCAATATATCAACAATCCACCCTATGCGGCAGAATCCTGTTATGAACGCAATGCAGGTAAAACACAGGGCGAAAAAGACCTGCTTTGCAGGCCTGCTGAAAGCCTGATACCCAATATGGCCATGCTATTCCGCCCGGGCGAAGAGATTATGAACAGCTACACCGACACCAAAACCCTGCTGCTGAAAAACAACTGGTATCTGCCGGGTAACCAAAAAATCAGCCTGCAATATATGGACAACAAAATCGGCTTTGGCGAAATCAATCCGTTTGTAACAGGATGGATACTCAGTTGGCGCGAACTGTCTTCAAATAAAGAGCCAGTCCAACAATCACCGGGCATAGGCACGAAAATCGACAGTAAAACCTATAAGCTCGGCTACGAATGGAAACCGCAAAACAATAAATGGATCGACCTCCAAACCGATATGTGGCGGGTAAAGACCAATAGCGACCGCTATCAAAGCGGAGGCCCCGCGCTCGGTGTTACCGTCCCCGATTACGACTACGATATTTGGTATTGGTGCAGGATACGCGGCAAGCCTTCCCCCAGGATGTTTTCAAACCGCACCTGCGAACAAGCCATGAGCGAAACCCCATACGGCAGTGCGCGTAACCATGATGAAATCCTGCCCTTGCTGAACAACAACCCAAGCCAGATTGCCCAAAAACTGGCCGAACATGAAGAACAATACCGCGAAATTGCCGAACGCTGGATAGGCCATTCAGGCGGCTACTACCGAATCAATCCCGGCGATGATCAAATCTACACTGACGTTCCCAACAATCTCACAGGCGATCCAGCCACCCTCGCGCAGCTCAAACAACAGCTCAATCAGGAACGCTACGGTATAGAACATCCCGACTACACCATAGTCCACGGCAACCAGCAGCGCACCAAGGTTGTTCGCGACGGCTTCAACCTCAGCAACCGCTTCCGCCTTTCCGACAAACTCAGCCTCACCCTTGCCGCCGACTACCAGCGCGAAACGCTGGAAGAGCGCACGCAAACCGCCGACAGCGACGACATCATGAACCTCTACGGCATCATGACCCGCATGGCGGGCTTGGCCGGCCCGCAGACGGCGAAAAAGCGCGAATGGGGCGCGAACCTGGTGTTCGACTGGAAACCGACTTCCCGCCTGAACATACAGGCGGGCGTGCGCTATCAAAACTTCAAAGGGCGCAATATCGAACTAGCGCGGCAGCGTGCCGCACGCAACCCTTGGTATCAGTACGGATTGGGCTTGGAAAGTTATGTTACCGGCCTGATGCTGCCGTATTACGAATTGGCGGACGAAGAAGATATTGCCAGCCAGCGGCGGATGGAGCAGATTTTTGATAGAGATAATAATACATATAATGCAGACCTGGAATATCAACGCCTCAACCGCCGCTTTAAAGAAAAAAACGGCTACGATTACGCCCCCGGCGATTCCTCCTCTGGGAAAACCCGCATCTACGGCAGGGCCGACGGCAGCTATGCCTATAGCCACCAAGCCGATAAGGATAGAGACGTACTCTACGTCCTGCGCCGCAAGCAGATTGTTCCCGTCGTTTCCGGCAATTTCGACGCAAGCAAAGTACAGGTTACGCCGGAAATGTACCGTGAAAAGGTAAACAACCCGCAGGGCAAAGGCGGAAGCTACGACCGCTATATCCCCGGGGATCATATTAAACATAACGGCGGTACATTGGAGCGCAGCTATTCGAATTTAGATAACCTAAGATACCGCAGGCCGGAACATGATAATGATCAGGTATTGACGTGGGATGCCGAAAAATATAATGAAACTGCTTGGGTTAGGCATCAAATCGGCGACGCGGAACGCTGGCGCATACCGCAGGAACAGCGCGCGCATTCCTGGTCACCCATGTTGTCGGTCAGCTACGACCTTACCGACAACCACCGCATCTTCGCCCGCTATGCCCGTATGAACCGTTTTCCCAGCCTCTACGAGTTGAGTGCGGCCACCGGCGGCGGCGGATTATTCGACAACTTCAATATAGCAGAACATGCACTCAAACCGGAACGCAGTACCAACTGGGAAGTCGGCTACAACTTCAATTTCGCCCCCCATTTCACCAAGCTGCGCCAGGGCGACATCCGCCTCACTTATTACAGCAACAAAATCAAAAACCAAATCGATACCGCCAGTTCGGACGGAAGGATGATTCAATACGACAGAGCCATCAGCAAAGGAATAGAACTGCAAAGCCGTCTCGACAACGGCCGCTTCTTCGCCTCTCTCGGTGGCACTTACCGCTTGAAACATATGGTGTGCGACAAGGGTACTGCCTTCAAATTCGACTATTACTACCAACGCGTGCCCGAATGCCTTGAAGGCGGCTTCGGCCTCAGCCGCTTCTTCCAGTCCTTGCAGCCGAAATATTCGCTTACCCTCGATGTCGGTACACGCTTCTTTAATGAAAAACTGGAACTGGGCATGCGCGCCATCCATCACAGCAAGGCGGATCGGAAAAACTACACCCGCATGATGGCTTTGGGCGTGGGCGACGTGTACGACAGCAGCGGCAAGCCTTATAGCTGGCACGCCGCCACCCTGCTTGATGCCTATGCCCGTTACCGCATAGGGAAACATATAGACTTGAATTTCGGCGTTACTAACCTTGCCAACCGTTATTACTTAGACCCGATGTCCAGCACCCCTGTCCCCGGCCCGGGCAGGACAATTACCTTCGGCATCAAGGGCAGGTTTTAGGGCTTGACCGCATCATATTGCAGCCGACGGGCAGTAATCCGCCCGCCGGCTACAGCCTGTTACCGTTACTATGATATTTGTATTTATTGAATGATAATGCGATGATATTAAAAATAAAATATTGGCAAATGCAATCTACAATCAATATTTAATAATGAGTTTTAATTAGATTATTATTCGCATTCGTACTAATATGCACCCTGTCGGCAACAGCCGATACATTTTGCCGCTGAAGACAAAACAGCGGTATCCATCATATCTTTTCTTTAAAAGGAAAAATTATGAAAGCATCACAATTAACCCTCGCCATCCTTCTGACCGCCGCTTTCGGCTCTGCTTATGCGGTTGAAGTGCAAGGTGATTCAAGTAATACCAAAGCAATCAAAGTCGGCTCTTCCAGCCTTATCCCCTTCGGTGCAGGACGTGCGGGTATCGCCATCAGCAATGCCGCCGACGGCAACTATTCCTTCTCCGTCAATTTGGAAAACGGCCCAGCTAGACGCATCCGCGACAAATACGGCAGAACCCCCATCAACGGCGGCAATCAGAACGTCAATGTAAACGGTGCGGCCAATCCAAGATACCTCACGCCCAGCGACGTAAATCCCGTATTGGGCTGGTTCAGCTCGGAAAAACTCGGCCAAGTGTGGTATGAAAAACGCGCCAACAACACCGAAGTGTTCAGCGTGCGCCAAATGGCGGAATTGTCTGAAGCAGGTTTGTTGAAAAAGGCACCGAAATTCGGCGGCATGACCTTTGCCAAAGTGCCGACTGCGGCAACCAACGTCTTCTTCGGCGAATGGGCGCCGCGCAAAGGCAACAGCAATCAGATTACCAACAGCACTGATTTAAATATGAACGACGGCAACCGCACGGTTTGGTTTGTGGGTGAGAATCCGACTAAAAACACTACGGGCTTAGCTACCGCCACCTATAATGTTGTCGGCATCAACAAGCACACGCCGGGCAAAAACGATTTCTATACTGGTGAAATCAAAGCCACATTCGGCACGAGCGACAAAGGTTCTATGAGCGGAGCACTAAAACGCGCAGGTGATAGGGATTTGAACTTTAACGGTGTTGAAATTATCAATTCAAAAGGTACATTCAACAGTATTAAGGGACGAAATAACGAAGGCATTATCGGACAATTCTACGGCAATGGCGCGGCAGCCATGGCAGGCTATGCCACTCGCGGAACTGACAACAACAAAGGCGACGACGTAGCCTTCGGCGGTGCGAAAAAATAGCCTTGTCTGCTTACGCGATTAGGGAATGCCAGTGTTTTCGGCGTTTGGCCGTCCGTTCCCGCAATCAGGTAAACCGCCATTTTTTAACTACAGCCGCAGTAGGCATAAATATACTGCGGCTGACCTGTTTCTGAAGTGCCGTGCAAACCTGCATTATCTCGCAGAATTTTTGCTTTACTTCTTTCAGACGGCCTCTCCGCCCCAAGGACCCTATCTCATGAAACACCGCCTCTGCCTGCTTTTCCTGCCGCTCTGTACGGTCTGCCTTGCCGCCCCGTCCGACGATGCCGCGGACGAACGCCGCCGCCTGCTGGATGAGAGCAGCCGCCAAACGCAGCAATATCGAGAAAGTGACTGGCTGGACACGGAACAGGCCCGCGAGAAAGTGGAAGAAAACAACGGCTATATTTCGATAGATGGTGAAATCTACCAAGTCGGCGATACGGCGGAAGAACTGGAAAGTGCGATTTACCACGCCCTAAACGCGCGACAGTGGCACAAGGTGCGACAGTTTGCCGCCCGCTACGCCAAACTGCCGCAGCACAAACCCGCGCTGATTCATTTGGCCGATGCGCTGCAAAAACGGGCCGAAGGGGATTCTCGCGCGGCGGAGAACAGTTTTCAGACGGCCTTGGAAGCCGAACCCGACAACCCCCGCCTGCTGCTCGAAGCGGGGCGGTTTTATGCCGAAGACAACCAAAACAAAGAGTCCGTCGCCGCGTTTGAGAAAGTTCTGAAAACGGATATTCCTGCTGAAACCCACCCCATCGTGGAAAACTACCTGTCCGAACTGGGCAAACGCCGCCGCTGGCACGGCCAAATCAGCCTAGGCTACGGCTACAACAGCAATGTAAACCAAGGCAACGGCATCAACCAATGCGTGTGGGAAATCGCGGACATGTGCCTGATGGAGCGCACCCTGCCTGCGCCAACGGATTCAACCTTCTTATCCTATAGCGCGACCACCGAAAAAACCGTCCCGCTCAAAGGGCATCACGGTGTACAGGTGCGCGGTGTACTGTACGGCAACCGCTACACGGAAAAAGACAAAGATTCGGCGGCTATGCCGGATTACAGCTATCACAACAGTTCGCTGTACGCGGGATACGCCTATGCCGACGCACGCTCCTCCTTTTCCCTGCTACCCTATTTCGAATATGACTTCCGCAACCGCCACACCCACTACCGCGCATGGGGCGCGGATGTCGACTGGTCACGCACACTTTCCCCTCGCTGGCGTATTAACTCACATGCTGGAGCAAAAAAGACCGGATACGGCGGACAAAGCAAAGATTATTTTGCCGACTACAAGCAATACGAACTGGGTGTAGGGGCAGAATTTTCTCTCACACCCCAAAGCGGCCTGTTCGCCAACTTTGATGCAACACGCAAAGCCTATCCCGAAAAATCTTCTTCCAGCAAGGAATATACGACACGGCTGGGAGCGTATAGTTTTTTTTCAAGCGGTACTTATCTCAACGCTATCCTGCTTCATCGCCGCAGTCTTTATGACGCTGCAAGTTTTGTCAGCGACAACAGACGGCGGCGCGACAATCAATACATCATGATAGCCGCTGTAGGCTTTCCGCAGTGGAACCTTAAAGGCATGTATCCTGAATTTCGTTTCAGGCGTTCAATCTCCCATAGCAATACAGCACATTACCGATACCGTCAGAATGAATGGCTACTAAATTTTAAATACCGATTTTAAATTGAGTCATTTAGAAATACGCTAAAACAGCGATATAACCATGCTGTTTTGCTCGTTTCTATATCATGCCGTCTAAAAAAAGCCGATACACCTTTCCAATGTATCGGCTTTCGCTATCTGCTCAACGCTTAATTTTTGCCGGGCAATTCTTTTTCGCTCAATGGTTTGATGTACCAAATATCGCGGCAGTAGTCGGCGATGGAGCGGTCGGATGAGAAGAAGCCCATGTTGGCGATGTTGATCAAGGCTGATTTGCGCCATGCGGATACGTTGCGGTAGTGTTCGTCCGCTTTGTATTGCGTATCGATGTAGCTGCGGAAATCGGCCATCAGTTGATAGAAGTCACCGTATGGTTGCAACACGTCGTTGTAGCGGTTTGGCTCTTCCGGAGAGAAAGTGCCTTGGCTGATTTGGTTGACGACGCGGCGCAGGTCGCTGTCTCGTTCGATATAGCTCAATGGGTCGTAACCGTTGCGGCGGAGTTCTTCGACTTGTTCTACGGTGTTACCGAAGATAAAGCAGTTGTCCGCGCCGACTTTTTCCAAAATTTCGACGTTCGCGCCGTCCAGCGTACCCATGCAAAGCGCGCCGTTGAGGGCGAATTTCATGTTGCTGGTGCCGGATGCTTCTGTACCCGCCAGTGAGATTTGTTCGTGCAAATCGGCGGCCGGGATGATGATTTGGGCGAGGCTGACGCTGTAGTTCGGGATGAACACAACTTTAATCAGGTCGCGGATACGGGTGTCGTTGTTGATGACTTTGGCAACGTCGTTAATCAGTCGGATGATTTTCTTCGCCATGTAATAGGCGGAAGCGGCTTTACCGGCAAAGATGAACACGCGCGGCTGCCAATCGAAATCCGGGTTTTCCAGGATTTTGTTGTAGCGGTCGACGATGTGCATCACGTTCAATGCTTGACGTTTATACTCGTGGATACGTTTGATTTGGATGTCGAAAAGTGCATCGGTATTAACCTTGATGCCCAGCTCGGTTTCGATGTATTTGGCAAGGCGCTCTTTGGCGGCTTTTTTCACTGCGCCGAATTCTGCCTGTACGGAGGCATCGTCCACTTTGTCATTGAGCTTGGTCAGGTTGTCCAAATGCAGACGCCAGTCTTCGTTGCCCAGATGTTTGTCCAAGAATTTGGTCAGGCCCGGGTTGGCGATGTTGATCCAGCGGCGTGGAGTTACGCCGTTGGTTACGTTGGTAAAGCGTTCCGGGAATACTTTGGCAAAGTCGGCAAAGATGGATGTGGTCATCAAATCGGAGTGGATTTTAGCCACGCCGTTGACTTTGTGCGAACCGATCACGGCAAGCCATGCCATGCGGACGCGACGGCCGTGGGTTTCGTCAATGATGGATACGCGGCGGACAAAGTCGTCGTCGAAGTTGCCGATGGCGCGTAAGGCATTGAGGAAGTAGGCGTTGATTTCAAAGATGATGTCCAAATGGCGCGGCAGCAGACGGCCCATCAGGTCAACCTGCCAGGTTTCCAAGGCTTCGCTCATCAATGTGTGGTTGGTGTAAGAGAAAATCTTACAGCACATATTCCATGCTTCAGTCCATTCGATGCCCTCTTCGTCAATCAGGATGCGCATCAATTCTGGAATGGCGAGTACCGGATGGGTGTCGTTCAAGTGGATGGCGACTTCGTCCGCCAAAGTGCGGATGCTTGGGAAACGGCATTTGTGGCGTGCAACAATATCTTGAACGGAAGCGGAAACCAAGAAGTATTCTTGCTTCAGGCGCAATTCGCGGCCGGAATCGGTAGAGTCGTTCGGATAGAGGACGCGCGAGATGTTTTCGTCGCTGTTTTGTGCGCGAACGGCAGAGGCATAGTCGCCTCGGTTGAAGTCAGCAAGGTCGAACAGGTTACCTGCGTGCGCAGTCCACAAGCGCAATGGGTTGGCACATTCGCCGCCATAGCCCGGAATGATTTCATCGTATGCCCAAGCGGAGATTTCTTCGCTCGGCTGCCATTCTTTTTTGTTGCCCAAGTTCAATACTTGGCCGCCGAAACGGACGGAATATTGTTTGTTCGGACGGGCAAACTGCCATGCCAAATCTTGGTCGAGCCACAAATCGGGTTTTTCGACTTGTTGGCCGTCCACGATTTCTTGTTTGAACATACCGTATTGGTAACGGATGCCGTAGCCCATGGCAGGAATGCGCAGGGTTGCCAAAGAGTCGAGGAAGCAGGCGGCCAGACGGCCCAAACCGCCGTTACCCAAACCCGGATCTTCTTCTTGTTCGCAGACATCAGCAAATTCTTTGCCCAGTTGCTTGAAGGCTTCTTCAAACTCGGCATAAACGCCTTCGTTAATCAGCGCATTGACAAACGCACGGCCGAGCAGGAATTCCATAGACAGGTAATAAACCATGCGTTTGCTGTTGTCGATGTGGGCGCGGCGTGTTTTGAGGAAATCCTCGGCAATCAGGTCGCGTGCGGCCAACATGGCGGCGTTGAGCCATTGGTGTGAAGTTGCTTCTTTAGGATCGACGCCCAAGATGAAAATCAACTTGTAAACAATGGACTTGCGGATGGTTTCTGCATCCGGTTTGGGCATAACGTAATCGTAGCCGGAGATGGGGAGTTTTTGCTTAGCCATGGAAGCCTTTCTTTCATTTGAGGCACTTGGACAACGCGCCTGATGGGTTATAGAAACAACGTCATTCAGTTTTCAGACGGCCTGAAGAAGTATAAATGCCGTCTGAAAAATTTATAGGTAGGTTTGTTTCAGGTTTGATACGGATTATAACTGAAAGATTCAAATCCGTATTATTTTTTCTTTATAAAACATTTAATTACAAATTAAACCACTCATCATCTCATCAGCATTTCCATTTATGCCATGCAAGCTTCGGTCCAACGGATACAGACGAAATATCAAAGAGTTAACACAATAACGGCTTGGTTTTCATTTAATTCGTTTTATGTAAAACCCAAATCCCCATGTGTTCGACAACACATTTTCCAGCCTCTTCGTAATTAAATTTCTCAGATGGTACGCAAGAAATTTCCCAATTGCCTTGAGGCAGGTTAAATAACTGACGACTACGTTTGGCATTGACCAACAGCAGCCATTCATCGTCCAAAACAACCTGAATCGCCTTGCTGCCCCTGTTGTGCCAACAATATTCGGTCATCGGACTACCGTCCGCATTGAGCCATTGCACACGCTCTTTTTCCCACCAGCAATCATCTGTCAGCAGCTTGATTTGGCTGCGTACGCGTATCAGCGCTTGAGTGTAATTTTGCAACTCATGGGGCTCATTTTGCCAATCCAACCATGTAATCGGATTATCTTGGCAGTAGCTGTTGTTGTTGCCTTGCTGACTGTTGCCGAACTCATCGCCTGCCAAAAGCATGGGCGTACCGTTGGATAAAAACAAGGAGGCAAGTAGCGCTTTAGAAGTGTATTCGCGGTTGAGCAACACCTCTTCATCATCGGTTTCGCCTTCTACGCCGTGGTTGTAGCTGATGTTTTCATTATGCCCGTCGCGGTTGTTTTCGCCGTTGGCTTCGTTGTGTTTTTCGTTATAGCTGACCAAATCGCGCAGAGTGAAGCCGTCGTGTGCAGTAATGAAGTTGATGCTGGCGGACGGGTGGCGGCCGCTGTGGTTGAAAATATCGGACGACCCGGCCAAGCGTTCGGCAAATGCGCCCAAATTGCCGCTTTCCCATGACCAAAACGCACGCATGTCATCGCGGAAACGGCCGTTCCATTCGGCAAAAGGTTGCGGGAAATTGCCCAAGTGATAGCCGCCCTCGCCTATATCCCATGCTTCGACAATCAGTTTCAAACCGGCCAACACAGGGTCTTGATACAGGACTTGGAAAAAACGGCCGTACGATTGGAAATCAGGCTCGCGTCCCAATACGGTTCCCAAATCGAAACGGAAGCCGTCGATATGAAACTCTTCAGCCCAATAGCGCAGGCTGTCTGCCGCCCAACGGGTAACGTCGCGCCGGACAATATTGAGCGTATTGCCGCAACCCGACCAGTTTTCATAATTGCCGTAAGGGGTGTGCCAATACCATAAGGTGTTGTCGATACCTCGCTGACACAGCATCGGGCCTTTGTCGTCCTGCTCGGCCGTGTGGTTGTACACGACATCTAAAATCACTTCTAAACCTGCCTGATGCAGGGCTTTGACCGCTTGTTTAAATTCCGCCGCCGCACGTTCGGGATTGTCGGCATAAGACGGCTCGACGGCAAAATGGGAATAAGTGTTGTAGCCCCAATAGTTGCTCAAGCCCATCTGCTGAAGATGGTATTCATCCAGATGAAAATGAATCGGCAGCAGCTCGACCGTCGTTACCCCCAATTCTTGCAAATAGGCTAAAACCCGTTTATCGCACAAGGCTTTATAAGTGCCTGCGTACTTCAAATCGGGGAATTGCTTGGTCAACCCTTTGACATGAGCTTCATAAATAACGGTTTTTCCCCAAGGTATTTCCGGACGGCAATCTTTGGCCCAATTGAATCGGCTGCGTCCGACCACGACGCTTTTGGGCGCAACGGCGGCATTGTCGCGTTCATCTTCCGGCCTGAACCATGCCATTTCTTCGGCGTTACGGTAGCTTGGTTTGCCGTCAATTTTTTTGGAATACGGGTCAATCAGCAATTTGTTGGGATTGAAACATGAGCCGTATTCTGCGTTTTCACGTCCATACACGCGGAAACCGTATCGCTGCCCTGCCTTAACGTCCGGCACAAATCCGTAAAATACCGAACCGCGCCGCGAAGGCATCTCCAAACGGGTTTCTTTATCCTTATCAAACAGACACAATTCGACCTTTTCGGCATTGATGGAAAACAAGGTAAAATTCGCGCCCTTGCTTGTCAGGGTCGCGCCCATGGGATAAGGCTTGCCTTCCTCGATATGCCATGATTTGGCAGACATAGAATGATTCCTTGGTATGAATTTGGTTTCGTGTCCAATATAAGGCCGTCTGAAAATCTTTCAGACGGCCTTGAGTCATATTGATACCACTATCTTTTAATTTTCAGCTGATTGGGCAGGCATGATGCCCACCCTCAAGTTGATTTACGCTTCGTCTTTGACTGCCGCCTGATACAGGTAAACAGTTGCCAACGGCGGCACGGTCACAGACAGGGAATTTGGTTTGCCATGCGACCAAACTTCTTCTGTCTTCACCGTTGCGCCGGCAGAAACGCCGCTGCCTTTGTAATGCAGGTCGTCTGAATTGAGAATTTCGCGGTATTCGCCGGCAGAATTTACGCCGAAGCGATAGCCTTCGCGTACTACTGGCGTGAAGTTGCTGATCACGATAACGCGGTTGCCTTCGCGGTCGCGTCGCTCGAAGACGAATACGGAATTGTCGCCGTCATCTGCAACCAGCCATTCGAAACCTTCCGGCCATTGGTCAAGCTGGTAAAGCGGCGCGGTGTCTTTATAGACATGGTTCAATTCGCGCACAAAGTCTTGTACGCCTTTGTGCCAGCCGCCTTCTTGCTCCAGCAAGAACCAATCCAGTCCTTCGTTGTAGTTCCACTCGCGGCCTTGTGCAAACTCGCTGCCCATAAACAAGAGTTTTTTGCCGGGGAAGCCGTACATAAAGCCGTAGTAGGCGCGCAGGCTGGCAAATTGTTGCCAGCAGTCGCCGGGCATACGTCCGAGCAGCGAACGTTTGCCGTGCACGACTTCGTCGTGAGAAAGCGGCAGCACAAAGTTTTCGCTGTACTGGTACATCATGCCGAAGGTCATTTTGTTGTGGTGATATTTGCGGTTAATGGGGTCTTCCATCATGTAACGTAAGGTATCGTTCATCCAGCCCATATTCCATTTGAAGCTGAAGTTCAAACCTTCTTGACGGGTTACATTGGCGAATGAAGTAGACTCTTCAGCAATTTCAGTCGCAGCCGGAACTTCCTCTTTCAACATGGTGTTGGTATCGCGCAGGAAAGCGATGGCTTCAAGGTTTTCATGGCCGCCGTATTGGTTCGGAATCCACTCGCCGTCTTTGCGCGAGTAGTTGCGGTAAATCATCGAAGCTACCGCATCAACGCGGATACCGTCAAAGCCGAAACGCTCTATCCAATACAAAGCATTGCCTTGCAGGAAGTTTTTCACTTCGTTTCTACCAAAGTTGTAAATCAGGGTGTTCCAGTCTTGGTGGTAGCCTTCGCGCGGGTCGGCGTGTTCGTACAGCGCGGTGCCGTCAAACTTGGCCAGGCCGTGGTCGTCGGTTGGGAAATGGCCGACCACCCAGTCGAGGATAACGCTGATACCCTCGTCGTGTGCGGCTTTAATCAATGCGCGCAATTCTTCCGGCGAACCGAAACGGCTGGTCGGCGCATACAAACCGGTTGCCTGATAGCCCCATGAGCCGTCAAACGGATATTCGGAAACGGGCAAGAACTCGATATGGGTAAAACCCATGTCTTTAACGTATGCCACCAATTCTTTGGCTAGCTCTTCGTAAGTCAGCCAGAAATTGTTTTCCGGATTGCGTTTCCACGAACCCAAATGCACTTCATAAATGCTGATCGGCGCATCAATGGCGTTGGCACGGGCGCGGAAGGCCGGTTCTTCCACTTCGTCAGGCAAACCGCGCACGATAGATGCCGTGGTCGGGCGCAGTTCCGCACCGAAAGCATACGGGTCGGCTTTTTCGCGCACATCGCCGTTGGCATCGCGGATTTCAAATTTGTAGAGGGCATTGAGTTTGACGGCAGGAATAAAGATGTCCCAAATGCCGTTGTCGCGGTGGAAACGCATCACATGGCGGCGGCCGTCCCAGTTGTTGAACTCGCCGATAACGGAAACGCGTTGCGCATTTGGCGCCCATACAGCAAAACGTACGCCCTTCACGCCGTCCAACTCGGCAAAATGCGCGCCTAAAGTCTCATAAGGACGCAGGTGCTTACCTTCTGCCAACAGCCAAGAATCCATATCTTGCAATGCAGAGCTGAAATGATAAGGGTCTTCTTCAATCACAGGCTCGGAATCTTCGGTATAACGGATACTCAAAGCGTAATCGGGCGCATCATCGGGCAAAACGGCCACAAAGAAACCGCGTTCATCAATTTTTTCAGACGGCACGATGAGTTCACCGCTGTGGCGGTTCACAATATCCACGCTTACTGCACCGGGAATTAAAACGCGCACCACTTCATCGCCCTCTGCAAGGCGGTGTCGTCCCAGATAAGCGAACAAGTCGCTGTGGGTGGCAAGAAACAGGCTTTCGACCGTATCGCGCTCGATTTGGTCAAGTTCATGATAAGTCTTGATTTGGCTGTTTGTTTTCATGCGTACCTCGTCAATAATGGCAAGTTGGCCGCCCATGAGGCGGTGTTGTAGGAAATCTTCCAAAGAAACCGGCATTTTTTGCGCCCAGTTCGGATAGCCTTCGGTTACACCCGGGACATTCAGATTGTCAATGACGCCCAGCAGGTTTTCCAGTTGTACTGCGTAAAGCTTGCTGCGGCTCAATGCGCCGTATTTGTGCAAAGCCGCCAGCAAGGTTTCATCGGCTTTTGCCGGCATTTGTACGTCTGCACCCAGACAGCCGGTATATTTCAATTTATCCAGCAAATCGGCTTTATCGTGTTCGCGTTCATCCAAGGCCGTCTGAAAAGCGGCTGCATCAGGCAAAGTACCGAGTTTGAACATCGTATCCAAATCTTTGCCTGTCCAATAGCCCGCCAAGGGCGCAACATCGTGGGTACTGATGACCGTAATCGCCTGCTCGGGGTATTCTTCAGGTAATTGAAAACCGTTCCAGCCCTTGCTGAAATACATGACCTTGTAAGAGAACACTTGATAGCGGTTGAGCAGATAACGCGCTTGATCGGGTACCGTCCCCAAGTCCTCGCCGATGATGACGCAACGGTTGCGCCGGCTTTCCAATGCCAAAATGGCGAAAGTCACTTCGGCATCGTAATGCACATATGCGCCGAAATCCGCTGTTTTATCGTTTAAAACCCACCACAAACGACACAATGCCATCACATGGTCAATCCGCAACACGCCATACAGGCGCATGTTTTCGCGCAACAGATGGGCAAATTTTTCATAGCCCGTATGCTTCAACATTAACGGATTAAGCGGCGGCAAATTCCAATTCTGCCCTGTCGGCCCTAAAGGATCGGGCGGCGCACCGACCGATACGTCCATACAATAATCTTGGCGGTTTAACCAAGTATCCGCGCTGCCTCGCGCCACGCCGACCGCCAAATCGCCGTAAATACCGAGTTTGACACCGTATTCGGCAGCGGCTTGGTTGACTTCGCGCAACTGCTCCGCGCAAAGCCATTGCAGCCACATATAAAAACGGATTTCCCGCTCATGACTGCGCGCGAATTTTTCTACTGCTTCGCCATCAGGCTGATGAAATTCAGACGGCCATGACTGCCAACCCACTTGTCCGGGACGGCTGTAATACTGGTCCAAAGCCTCAAACAAACCGAAGCCCTGCAAAGCCTCGCCTTTTTCTAATACAAATGCTTCAAATGCAGCGCGTTCATTTGCCGCAGCTTCGCAGGTATCCTGTTCAAACGCGTTAAACGCCATGTGTAGCGCATCACGCTTGCATGCCCAAACCGCCGTATAAGTCACCGTTTCCGTGATACGCAAAGCAGCGATGCGCTGACGGATTTTCGGTTGTGCCAGCCAGTTTTTCAGTTGCTCGTTATAAGTAAACGCACCGACTTTTTCGATATCCAAATAAATGGGATTGAGCCATTCGCGCGAAGAAGGGCTATACGGGCTGGCAAAGGCAGGTTTGCTGGTAAACAAGGCATGCAAAGGGTTGATACCGACAAAATCCAGCTTTTTCTCCGCCGCATATTTCATCAGGTTCAGCAAATCGGTAAAGTCGCCTATGCCCCAGTTGCGCTCGGAACGCAGGCTGTACAAATGCATGGTCAAACCATTCATCCGTCCGCCATTGGCAAGCAGTTTGGGTTGGTAAACCGATTCAGGCGCAACAATCAGGCGTACAAGGCAACATTTACCGCCGGTCTCGGCCGACAAAGTGTAATAACCGCAAGCCAGTTGGGGCAGCTTAATCCAAAGCGTATCGTTGTCACCCGGATATAAAGTCAAGGTCTGGTACTCATCCGCCTCATCAATCAATACGACCGCTTCCGCACCATGAAATTCAGACGGCATCTGTAAAGATTCTTCGCCGTTTTCATGCGCGACCATCGTATTCAGATAAAGGCCGTCTGAATCCGGTTTGCTTTTGTCCAAAACAGCAACAATCGATTCCAAAACTTCAGGTTGGGTCGCATGATATGTACCGTTGATGTCGTAGTAGCCTAAATCAATACCGGCCTCTAGAGCCTGCTGCTCCAATGTCTCACTCATTGCATTCTGCCTGTTTTACCAATATCTGAATCTTAATACAGATTTTGTCGCACCGTTATATGTAATTCATTGTAGTCTCTAACAAAATCCATATTTCCCTGTTTGATTTGACCTGCGCCAAAATTTCCTATTTATCTGTCTTGTAAAAACTTAAAGGCCGTCTGAAAAGGAAGGTTTCATTCCTTTTCAGACGGCCTTTATCATGTTTCAAGCCTGATTAGTGGTGGTGATGACCGTGCGGGCCATGTACGTGACCGTGGGCAATTTCTTCCTCAGTCGCATCGCGTACACCTTCAACAGTCGCTTTGAACAATACTTTCATACCGGCCAAAGGATGGTTGCCGTCCACTACGGCTTTACCGTCGGCAACATCGGTTACACGATAAATCAATACATCGCCTGTTTCCGGATCATCGGCTTCAAACATCATGCCGACTTCAACTTCAACAGGGAATACACCTACATCTTCAATGCGTACCAGCTCAGGATCTTGCTCGCCGAAAGCATCATCAGGCAACAAAGCCACTTCAACGGTATCACCTACATTTTTGCCGTGCAACGCTTCTTCCACCAAAGGGAAAATACCGTCATAACCGCCATGCAGGTAAGCAATCGGCTCTTCGGTTTTGTCCAACAACTGGTTGTTTGCATCGTACATTTCATAATGCAGGGAAACTACGGAATTTTTAACAATAGACATCATGTAGTCCTTAATCAATATTTAAAAGTCAGGTTCAGGCTATTCTATCACAGCTGTAACTAAACAATCGGTTTACCTTAAACAAATACTTTTGGCGAACACAACAAAACCGAAAAAGTCCATATAAAAAATAAAATTGAATGATTCCAATCCATAAAAGTTGCTTTTTCACAACACAAAGTTGCTAAATTACAAAAAATTCCCCAAACGCAAAATCATTCCAAACCCTTAAAACCGACAACAGTTAAAAATAATCAAGCCATTGAATAAAAATGATTTTTAAAATTTTCATTAATTATGAATATTTTTAGATGATTTTTTACCTGCCCTCCTGATTTACATTATTTTCGCTAATTTTGTATTGATTTTAGTATGCAAACGGTTAAGCAACGTTGCATTGACCAACCCCGTGGGGCATAATAACGAAAATTCAGCAATGAATTTCTACTGTATAGGCCGTTTGACGGCTATTTTTAGTTTAAATCGATTTAAAAAAAGGTCCTCAAAAATGAAAAAATCTCTGTTCGCTGCTGCTTTGTTGTCTTTAGCTTTGGCCGCTTGTGGCGGTGCTGATAAAGCTGCTGAAACTGCTGCTTCTGCCGCATCTGCTGCTTCTGAAGCCGCTGCTTCTGCTACTGAAGCTGCTGCTTCTGCTGCTGAAGCTACCGAAGCTGCTGCTACTGAAGCCGCTGCTTCTGCTACTGAAGCTGCTGCATCTGCTGCTGAAGCCGCTGCTTCTGCCGCTTCTGAAGCTGCTAAATAATATTCTTTTGAATATAAGAAAAGCAGGATACCATTGCGTATCCTGCTTTTTTACATTCCTCACACTCCCCTTCCCGATTTTTCCACCTGACCGCCATGCACCTTCACAACCGTTTTGCTGAGTTTCTTTCCGCCTCTGAAATCATCGAAGCCACTCCGGCCTTGTTAAACGACCAACGCCGCCGTTTTGTTTCTTCGCCGGATATTGTCTTACAGCCGAACTCTATCGAGAGCGTGCAGAAAATCATGCGTTTCTGTTTTGAAAACCGCATCCGCGTCACCCCGCAAGGCGGCAATACCGGATTATGCGGTGGAACAGTAACCACCGAAGGCGTACTGCTCAATCTCTCCAAGCTCAACCGCATCCGCGATATCAACCTTGCCGACAACAGCATGACGGTTGAAGCTGGCGTGATTTTGCAAAATGCTCAAAAGGCGGCAGCCGAAGCCGGACGACTGTTTCCGCTCAGCCTTGCCAGCGAAGGCTCTTGCCAAATCGGCGGCAATATCGCCTGTAATGCCGGCGGTTTGAATGTTTTGCGTTATGGCAGCATGCGTGATTTGGTATTGGGTTTGGAAGTCGTTTTACCAAACGGCGAACTGGTTTCCCATCTTCAGCCCCTACACAAAAACACGACCGGCTACGACTTGCGCCATCTTTTTATCGGCAGCGAAGGAACATTGGGCATCATTACCGCCGCCACACTCAAACTCTTTGCCCAGCCCAAAACCAAAGCAACCGCATGGGTAGGTTTAGACGATATTGAATCCGCCGTCTCGCTTTTGACTGCGGGGCAAGGCCATTTTGCCGAACGCTTGACCAGCTTCGAGCTGATCAGCCACTTTGCCCTCGATTTATCCTCGGAATTCAGCCAACTCAAAAAGCCCGCCGATGCGGAATGGCATATTTTGATTGAACTTGCAGATTCCGTTCCCGATGCCGGACTGGATGAAAAGCTTGCCGAATTTCTCTATCAAAACGGATGGGAAAACAGCATCTTAGCGCAATCCGAGCAAGAGCGCTCCGACTTATGGACCTTGCGTGAAAATATTTCCGCTTCCCAACGCAAACTCGGCACCAGCATCAAACACGATATCGCCATCCCTATCGCCCAAGTGGCCGCCTTTGTCCGCCAATGCGCCCCTGCCTTGGAAACCCGCTTTCCCGGCATACAAATTGTTTGCTTCGGACATTTAGGCGACGGCAGCCTGCATTACAATACATTCCTGCCCAATGTATTGAGCAATGAAGCCTACCAATACGAAGACGCCGTCAATACCATTGTTTATGAAAACATCCTTACCTGCCACGGTACGATTGCCGCAGAACACGGCGTAGGCATCATCAAAAAACATTGGCTGCCCCGTGTGCGTACGCAGGCTGAACTCGTTCTGATGCATGCCATCAAAAATCAGCTTGATCCTTACGGCATAATGAATCCGGACAAACTCCTGCCTTCTTTGGATTAACCAATACAAAAGGCCGTCTGAAACATTTCAGACGGCCTTTTATCTTATCCAAACTATTTCAATGCCGTTTTCCAATCCAATCCGCCCAAGGACGGTACCTGTATCACTTCATTGGTATCCAAATTGACCGCTGTCAGCTCTCCGCCCCACAACGCGCCGGTATCCAAAGCGATGACCTGATCGGTATTAACGTAGCCCAATGACGACCAATGCCCAAACACAGTAATATAATCCAAATTCTGCCTATCGGGCGCTTTAAACCAAGGGCGCAGGTAAAGCGGCATTTTTTTCAGAGTGGATTTATATTCGTAATCCAATTCGCCTTTATACGTCAGCGCCCGCATACGGGTAAAGACGTTGATAATCATGCGTAGGCGCTCATAGCCTGTCAAATCGTCCGTCCACTCGGTCGGCTTGTTGCCGTACATTTTGCCAAAAAATTTCCTGTATTTTTTACCTTGCAATTCATCCTCAGCTTCACGGGCAAGGCTTTCGGCTTTATTAACAGACCATTGCGGCAAAATACCGGCATGCACCATCACATGCCTGTCGCCGCGTACCAAAAGCGGTTGATGACGCAGCCAGTCAAGCATGGCATGACTATCGGGGTGGGTCAAAATCGGCTCAACAGTATCACTGCGCTTGAGCGTTCCTTCACCGCAACCGACTGCCAAAAGATGCAAATCATGATTACCCAAAACCATTTGCACGCTGCTGTCATACTCTTTGGCAAATTTCAGGGTTTCCAAGGACTTCGGGCCGCGATTGACAATATCGCCGACCAGCCAAAGGGTATCCGTACCATGATTAAAGCCGATTTTGGCAAGCAACAAAGTCAGCTCGTCAAAACATCCTTGAATGTCTCCGATTGCGTAATGTGCCATTATTATTGTTTTCCGTTGTTATTCTTTTCAGACGGCCTCAAGCCCAGCCCAGGCCGTCTGAAAACATCAATTATGCATTTAAAACCAATACTGCTTCTGCTTCAACCTGAACGCCTTTAGGCAGGCTGGCCACGCCAACCGCCGCGCGCGCCGGGAAAGGTTGTTCGATAAATTCAGCCATCACTTCATTGAACACTGCAAAGTTGGCCAAATCGGTCAAATAAGCATTGAGTTTGACGATATCGTTTAAAGAACCGCCAGCCGCTTCGGCTACGGCTTGCAGGTTTCTAAATACTTGCACTGCTTCGGAGCGGAAGTCGCCATTGCCGACCACAGTCATCGTAGCCGAATCCAAAGGAATCTGACCGCTCATATAAACCGTATCGCCTGCACGGACTGCTTGGCTGTATGCGCCAATCGCGGCAGGGGCTTTGTCGGTATGAATAATGGTTTTAGACATGATATTCTCCTCAAGTAGAAATGTCAGAAACAGGGGGAAGCTTCGAATTTTACTTTCAACAGAAATACGTTTCAATAAAAGCATTCAATTAATGCGTTTAGCCCGTCTTGTTCTTCCTCGATTTTAAACCTACAATCCCACACATTATTCATTTCAAAGCCGAAATTATTATGTTTTTTGTCTTATCCCCAGCCAAAAACCTCAACGAAAAAGACCCCTCCCCCGTCAGCAGCTTTACCCTGCCCGACCTTCTGCCCGAAGCAGAAATCCTGATGCAGGAGTTGCGTCAGCTTGCCCCTCAACAAATCGCCGAACTGATGCATGTTTCCGATAAAATCGCCCTGCTCAATGCCGAACGCAATGCCGCATGGCACACGCCGTTTACGCCTGAAAACGCCAAACAAGCCGTATTTATGTTCAACGGTGACGTCTACGAAGGCATCGCCGCCGATACGCTCAAACCGGAACAAATCGACTACCTGCAACAACACGTCCGCCTGCTTTCCGGCTTATACGGCGTACTGCGCCCGCTCGACTTGATGCAGCCCTACCGCTTGGAAATGGGTACGGCCTTTGCCAACTCGCGCGGCAAAAACCTCTACGAATTTTGGGGCGATAAAATTACCGACCTGCTCAACCAAACGCTGAAGCAGGCCGACAGCGACGTTTTAATCAACCTCGCCTCACAAGAATATTTCAAATCCGTCAACACCAAAAAACTCAACGCACGCCTGATTACGCCGATTTTTAAAGATGAGAAAAACGGCAAATACAAAATCATCAGCTTCTACGCCAAACGTGCGCGCGGTTTGATGGTACGCTACGCGGCAGAACACGGCATTACCGAGCCTGAAATGCTGAAAAATTTCGACTACGAGGGCTATTCATTCAATGAGGCAGCTTCAAACGAAGCCGAATGGGTATTCATGCGTGAAGAACAATCCAAATAAAAACAGAATACTAGATATTTTTTCTAAAATACCTCTTGGCAAAGGCCGTAAGTTCCATTAATATTACGGCTTCAAGAATGGAAGCGTGGCAGAGCGGTTTAATGCAACGGTCTTGAAAACCGTCGAGGGTTGATAGCCCTCCGTGAGTTCGAATCTCACCGCTTCCGCCATTCTTGATATTTTTTTATCTATTGAAAATGAAATGCGAGACTTGATTGATTCAAGTCTTTTTTATTTTCAAATCCAAAGAATCCCGCAAAAGCCGTCTGAAACTTTCTACGGTGTAGTTTCAGACGGCCTAATACCTTTAAAATTCCCCCAAATCCCTAAAGTCCCACCCAGACATTTAGGAATTTGGGGAATTTTTGCAAAGGTATTCGCTTTTCTGATCTTTACCGTCAATGGTATCTTCCTACCCATCACCAATGCGGAATTTTTGCTCGACCATGGAGAGGCGTTTTCCATGCCGACGCGATCGTGCATTCTGCCTCAGAGTCATATGCTACCGTATCGTTTGAAGTAGGATTTGCTGCATATTCTGAAATGTTGCCACAGAGTGTCGCCGTTACTTTTATTTAGGAGAAGATTGCGGTAAACGGCATTGTGATGGAGTGTCATTCGATGATGGTGTGGTGGCAGGACAGATCTTGAATGTGGTATCGTTCTTCTTGGGTCAGTTGCGTGTCGCTCATGGTAATCTTTCTTATAGGAAAGGCCGTATATTGCTGCATCCAAACTTTTCCATTATGGAAAGTTTGCCCTTCAAATCCGTTACTACTGGCCTCTATTTATCATTATTTAATCGCTACAAGGATATTTAAATGAAATGGGAAACCATTGCCCTGCATGCAGGCTATCAATCCGAACCGACTACCAAATCCGCTGCTGTCCCCATTTACCAAACCACTTCCTACACTTTTGACAACACGCAACACGGCGCAGACTTGTTCAACCTTGATGTAGCGGGCAATATCTACACCCGTATGATGAATCCGACCACTGCCGTTTTGGAAGAACGCGTTGCCCGTCTGGAAGGAGGCATTGCCGCATTGGCTGTCGCCAGCGGTATGGCGGCAATTACCTATGCCGTTCAAACCTTGGTTGAAGCAGGCGACAACATCATTGCAACCAAAACCCTCTACGGCGGCACATACAATTTCTTTGCCCACAGCCTGCCGCGCCAAGGCATAGAAGTACGCTTTATCGATCCGGCCAAGCCCGAAGAAATCGCCGCCAATACCGACAGCCGCACCAAACTGGTGTATTGCGAATCTATCGGCAATCCCGCCATCAATGTCGTTGATATTCCAGCATTCGCACAAGCCGCGCACGCTCAAGGGCTGCCACTGATGGTGGACAACACCGTTGCTACGCCCACATTGTTCCGCCCGATCGAGCACGGTGCCGACATCGTTATCCAATCCCTGACCAAATACATCGGCGGCCACGGCACAACGATTGGTGGTGCCATTATCGACGGCGGTAAATTCCAATGGGCAGGCAATCCGCGTTTTGAAAAAAACTTCAATCAGCCTGATCCGTCTTACCACGGCGTAAACTACTGCGAACATTTTGGTGCGGCAGCCTATATCGCCCGTGCCCGTGTCGTTCCATTGCGTAATACCGGTGCCGCCCTGTCTCCGCACAGCGCATTTTTACTGCTTCAAGGTTTGGAAACCCTTGCCCTGCGTATGGAACGTCATTGTGAAAACGCCCTAAAAGTAGCCGAATTCTTAAAGAAACATCCGCAGGTCGAATGGGTGAACTATCCTGCCCTGCCCGACAGTCCGTATAAAGCCTTGATTGACCGAGACTACGGCGGCAAAGCCTCCGGTTTGTTGAGTTTTGGTATTAAAGGCGGTCGTGAAGCCGGCGCGAAGTTCATTGACGCACTGCAACTCTTCCTGCGCTTGGTGAATATCGGCGATGCCAAATCGCTGGCTACCCATCCTGCCACAACGACCCACCGTCAGCTTGACGATGCAGAACTCGCCGCAGCAGGCGTCAGCCCCGACATGGTACGCCTGAGCGTGGGTATCGAGCATATCGACGATTTGCTTGCTGACTTGGCACAGGCATTGGATGCCGCCAAAGTATAGGCAATAGCGCTAATTAGATGAAAAAAGCCTCCGCTTAAAAAGGCCGTCTGAAAATTTCTTTTCAGACGGCCTTTTCCTTTTCTACAAATCAAATGCGGCGTTAATCAAACGTTTGGTATAGTCGTTTTGCGGATGGTGAAAAATCTGATCCGCGCTGCCGTACTCAACCATTTCGCCCTGCTTCATCACAATCACATTGTCGCTGACAGCGCGCACGACAGACAGGTCATGACTGATGAACATATAAGTCAAGCCGTATTTCTTCTGCAAATCGCGCAAAAGTTCGACTACTTTGGATTGTACGGAACGGTCAAGTGCAGAGGTCGGCTCGTCCAAAAGGATGAATTTCGGGCGCAGGATAACGGCGCGTGCAATAGCGATACGCTGACGCTGGCCGCCGGAGAATTCATGCGGATAACGGTTGAGCGCATCAAGCGGCAGGGACACTTCCTTCATGACTTCCAAAACGCGCTGGATACGTTCTTTTTTGGTCATTTCAGGATGGTGAACCGTCAAACCTTCGCCAATAATTTCGCCAACGGTCAAGCGTGGGGAAAGCGAACCAAACGGATCTTGGAACACAATTTGCCGTTGCGATTTCAGACGGCGTGCTTCTTCGGCGGTATAGTTTTTCAGGTCTTTGCCTTCAAAGGAGATATGGCCGGTATAAGGTAGCATCTGCATGACGGCTTTGCCCAGCGTGGATTTGCCAGAACCGGACTCGCCGACGACGCCCAATGTTTCGCCTTCTTTAATTTTGAGGCTGATGCCTTTGACGGCGTCAAAAGTTTTGAGCGGCTTGCCGAAAAAGTTTTGCTTCAATACGAAAGAAACATTGACATTATCGGCATCGATTAACACACCGGAGCTGGTTTCTTCCGGCTCTTTCATGCCTTTGGGAATGGCATTGATGAGTTCGGTGGTATATTCGTGTTTCGGATGGGCAAATACTTCTTTGATTTTGCCGCGCTCGACAATTTCGCCGTTACGCATGACGCAGACGGTTTTGGAATAGTGTTCCGCCAAACCCAAATCGTGGGTAATGAAGATAATCGCCATGCCCATTTGCTGTTGCAAATCGTGGAGCAAATCAAGAATCTCGGCTTGAATGGTCACATCCAAAGCCGTGGTCGGCTCATCGGCAATCAGCAGGTCAGGTTCATTGATGAGTGCCATGGCAATCATAATGCGTTGCAGCTGACCGCCGGAAAACTCGTGCGGATATTGCTTCATGCGGCGCTCGGCTTCTTTGATGCCCACACGTTCCAGCAATGCCAATGCCTTCTGTCCTGCTTCTTTTTTGCCAAGCTTTTTATTGTGCACACGCGCCGCTTCAATCAGCTGCGCACCGATACGCATAAACGGATTGAGCGAGGTCATCGGCTCTTGGAAAATCACGCTGATGCGGTTGCCGCGCAAATCACGCAAGGTTTTCTCATCGGCATCCAAAATGGAAATACCGTCAAAAGTAATGCGCGAATCTTTGCTGTATCGGGCAAATTTCTCAGGCAGCAGGCGCATAACGGACATGGAGGTTACGGATTTGCCCGAGCCGGATTCGCCGACCAAAGCCAATGTTTCGCCCTCTGCCACTTTAAAGCTGACATTACGCACGGCGTGCACGTTTTTTTCATGCAATTCAAAATTGATGTCCAGATTTTCTACAACCAGTAACTGTTTTGTCATTTTGATTATCCTTTTGGTTGCGGTTTAGCGGTCTTTCGGGTCGAGCGCATCGCGCAGGCCGTCGCCGATAAAGTTGAAACAGAACAAAGTGGTTACCAAGAAGAAACTCGGCACGAGCAGCTGCCATGGTGCAGCTTCCATAGAAATCGCGCCTTCTTGCAACATCGAACCCCAACTGGTCATCGGCTCTTGCACGCCCAAGCCCAAGAAGCTCAAGAAAGATTCAAACATAATCATGCCCGGCACCAGCAAAGAGGCATACACCATCACCACGCCCAAAACATTCGGAATAATGTGGCGCGTCACGATTTTACGTTTTGCCACGCCGCTCACACGCGCCGCTTCGACAAACTCTTTATGCTTCAAGCTCAAGGTTTGACCGCGCACGATACGCGCCACGTCCAACCAAGACACCAAACCCACGGCGGCAAAAATCAAAAGCAAGTTGCGGCCAAAGAACGTGGTCAGCAGAATCACGAAAAACATAAACGGAAACGCGTTCAAAATTTCCAAAAAGCGCATCATCAGCGAATCGAGCTTACCGCCGATAAAGCCGGCAATCGCACCATAAAGCGTACCGATGACAACAGCCACCAATGCGCCGGCCACACCGACCAGCAAGGAAATACGTCCGCCGGTTGCCGCACGCGACAGCAAATCGCGGCCGAGCAAGTCAGTACCCAGATAGTGATGGGTAGAAAAGGACGGTGGAATCTGCATATTATCCCAGTCGGTGAAGTCGTAGGTGTAGCGGACAATCCATGGCGCCACAATCACAAAAATGCTGATCAGCAACAGGATGATAATGCTGTACACCGCCGCTTTGTTTTGTTTAAAACGCCGCCATGCATCGCTCCACAGGCTTTTGCCGTGTACTTGGGCGTATTCTGCTGCCTCTGCAAGGGCCTGAGTCTGCTTCTTTTTAAATAACATAATGTTCTCTCTCGCTTTTTATTCTTTCTTCAGGCCGTCTGAACGTTTCAGACGGCCTTTGCGCAAATGGGATTAATAACGGATTTTCGGGTCAATAATGGCATACAGAATATCGAGGATGGCGTTGAACAAAATGGTCATGATGCCGACCAAAATCGTCAAACCCAAAATCATGCCGTAGTCACGGTTGAGCGCGCCGTTGACAAATAATTGTCCGACACCGGGAATACCGAACACGTTTTCAATCACAATGGAGCCGGTGATGATGCCGACGAATGCCGGGCCTAAGAAAGAAACAATCGGCAGCATGGCGGGACGCAGCGCATGGCGCAGGATGATGCGGCTCATGGGCAGGCCTTTGGCGCGTGCCGTGCGGATAAAGGGGCTGTTCAATACTTCAATCATCGCGCCGCGCGTAATCCGCGCGATACTGGATACATAACCGATGGACAAAGTAACGACGGGCAAAATCAAGTTCATCAGTGCGCCATCGTTCCATCCGCCTGCAGGCAGCCATTGCAGTCTGACGGCAAACACCAGCACCAATACCGGCGCCATCACAAAACTGGGAACGACAATGCCGGTCATCGCACCGCTCATCAGCGAATAATCCAGCCAGCTGTTTTGTTTTAAGGCAGCGATAATGCCGATAAACATGCCGAAGATGGCGGCAATCAAAAAGGCGTAGAAGCCGAGTTCTGCCGATACCGGCAGGGATTGGGCAAGCAACTCATTAACGCTGAAATCTTTATATTTGAACGACGGTCCTAAATCCCCCTGCGCCAACTGCTTGAGGTAGTGGAAATATTGGAGGTACATCGGATCATTGAGGTGGTATTTGGCTTCAATGTTGGCCATGACCGCAGGCGGCAGATTGCGTTCGCCTGTGAACGGGCTGCCCGGTGCGAGCCGCATCAGGAAAAACGATACGGTAATCAACACCAGCATGGTCGGGATGGAAGCACATATCCGTTTGATGATGAATTTCAACATAATCAGGCTGTCCTGTCTGAACATACCGGACTCGTGAAAACAAAGCTGACCTGAAGCGGAAATCGGATGAATGGCAGCAGGCATCTTTAACGTCGCCGCGCCGGTTTCTCTCTCTATTCCGACCGGGTTATTGTTTTTATTCGGAGTCGGGTAAGGTTTTTTTAGTTTTTAGATAATTGTTGTTATAAGGCCGTCTGAAACTTTGTATCCGCCGTTTCAGACGGCCTTTCACGTTAACGCGCCAAAGGTTCGGTGCGTTCAATCAGCCATGCTTTGGCCGCGCCTTCTGTCAAAGGCTCGAGACGGCGGCGCACTTCGGCGTGATATTGGTTCAGCCATTCGATTTCGCTGCCGGTCATCAGTTTGGTATCGATAAGGCGCGTATCGATTGGGCAGAGGGTAACAGTTTCAAAATACAGGAATTTGCCGAACTCGGTTTCCTCTGGGTTTTCAACCGGACGGTTGATTACCAAACTTTCGATACGGATACCCCATTTACCCGGACGGTAAAGACCCGGCTCGTTGGAAGTCAGCATGCCTGACTTCATCGCGTGATGGGGTTGCGGCACGGCGGCAACGGCAATGCTTTGCGGACCTTCATGCACATTGAGGAAATAGCCCACGCCATGACCTGTACCGTGACCGTAATCGCATTGCGCCTGCCAGAGCGATTTGCGGCAGATGGCATCAATCATCGGGCCTTTGATGTTTTCAGGGAAAATGGTTTCCGCCAGAGAAATATGCGCTTTCAACACCAAAGTGTAATCGCGCTTCATGGCCGCACTCGGATTGCCGACAGGCACCACGCGCGTAATGTCGGTCGTACCGCCCCAGTATTGGCCGCCGGAATCAATCAGCAGCATACCGTTGCCTTTGATTTTGCTGTTGTTTTCCGGTGTCGCGCTGTAATGAGGCAAGGCGGCATTGGCATTGTAGCCGGCGATGGTGTCGAAACTTGGCGAAATAAAGCCAGGGCGTTGGCTGCGGTGTTTATAGAGCATGCCGTCGATGTCCAGCTCGCTCAATTCGCCGCCATCTGCCAAGATTTGTTCAAACTCGGCAAAGAAGCCGCACAATGCCGCGCCGTCTTCCGCCATGGTATTGCGGATATGGGCGATATCGGCATCGGATTTGACTGATTTGAAGAATGTGCTTGGGTGGATGGCTTCAATCAAACGAACGTCTTCAGGCAGGTGGCGCAAAGTGCCAACAGCAGTTTTGTTAGGATCAATCAGCAATACGCCGTTAACGCCTGCCAAGTAGTCCGCCGCTTGCGCATAAGGCAACACTTCAAAACCTGCCACTTTCAAGGCTTCGGCAGATTCGGCTTTCAGACGGCCTGCATCGGTAAACAATACGGCTTTGTCTTGGCTGATAAACAAATGGGACAAGAACACGGGGTTGAACGGCACATCATCACCGCGCAGATTGGTAATCCAAGCGATGTCGTCCAAAGAAGAAACCAAATGCGCCTCTGCGTCCTGCTCTTTCATGGCCGCACGAATACGGACCAGTTTTTCGGCTGCCGTTTCGGAAACATAGTCGGGATGGTGAACGTAGATTTCCGGAGTCGGCAGTGCAGGACGGTCGTCCCACACTTCGTCCAACAAGGTTTCAGGATATTCGAGGCGGATGTTTTTGGCGGCAAGTGCCTGTTTCAAACCGCGCTCGCCGCTGAGTGCGAACATATCGGCAGGTGCGCCGACCACTGCTCCCTCGGGCAGATTTTGTGCCAACCACTCGGTATAAGGCGCATCAACGCCCATTTTTTGCAGCTCGATGCCGTTTGGCGCAAGCTGTTGGCCGGCCTGTTCCCAATAGCGGCTGTCCGTCCACACGCCTGCCTTATCGGCGGTCACCACCAAAGTGCCGGCCGAACCGGTAAAGCCGGAAAAATCGCGACGTGCCTGCCAATGCTCGGGCAGGTATTCGGAAAGGTGCGGATCGGCGGAAGGGATGACAAACGCGTCCACGCCATGTTTTTTCATAGCTTCGCGTAAAGCGGACAAACGTTGTTGTACAGATTTCATGTGTTATGTCTCCTGTTGTTTCAGACGGCCTCTGTCATCAAGGCCGTCTGAAAACTTGTGCTGTCTATAATCAATCTATTTTTTCGGTGCGAACGACCAGTTCTTGACTGTGTAGTTCCGTAAAGGGTCTTTGTCGGAATAGCCGATAATATCGGGTTTGACCATACGCACTTCAACCTGATGATACAACGGAATCAGTGTAGCGTCTTCTTGAAGCTGCTTCTCCGCATCGGCATAGAGCTGGCTGCGCGCTTCCTTGCTGACACCATCTTTCAGCGTATTGTTCATAAATGTATCAAACGCCGCGCTTTTGTAGCGGAATGCATTGTTTGAGTTATTAGATTTCAAGATATTGAGCATACCCGCCGCATCATTGAAATCGGAACACCAGCCGCTGAACGAAACCTTGAAATTGCCTTGCGCGCGCGTATCCAAATAAGTTTTCCATTCCTCGTTGGACAAAGTCGGACGGATAAACGGAATGGCGGCTTTCCACACTGACTGCACGGCAGTAATTTGTTTTTTGGATGCTTCGCTGGTGCTGTACAAGATATCGAACTCAAGCGGATGGTCATCGTTGTAGCCTGCTTCGTTCAACAGTTTACGCGCGGTTTCGATGCGTTTTTCAGGCGTCCACTCTTTCCACTCCGGATAAACAGGAATCACGCCCTGCATTTGCGGCGGCGTCAATTGGAACGCAGGCGTATCGCCACGGCCACCCACTTTGACGACGATGTCGCGGCGCGTCAGCATATTGAGTGCCTTGCGGACGCGCGGATCGTTAAACGGCGCCGCTTCGTGGTTCGGCTCCAAATACCAGCTGCACAAAGAAGTCGTGCGTTTCACTTGTCCCGGAAACTCAATATCCGCCACTTTGACCTGATCGCTGGGAATACCGTAAGTCACATCAATTTCATTGGCGCGATAACGGTTGTACTCGCCGCTACCTGACAAGAAAACCGCCTTCGGAATGGCTACTTTGTCTTTATCGTAATAATTGGGATTGCGTTCCATATTAATGTGGCTGTTGACTTTCCAATCCGTTAGCAGATAAGCGCCACTGGAAACATACTGACCGGGCTGCGTCCACTTATTGCCATATTTTTCAACAGTGGCGCGGTGAACCGGAAATGTGAATTGCTGAATCAGCATATCGGGGAAATAAGGCACGGGCGCAATCAGCGTAAATTGCAGGGTCTTCGCGTCCAATGCCTTGACGCCCAATGTCTCAGGCTTGGCTTTACCGTTTAATATATCTTCCGCATTTTCCACTTGGGCATCGACCAAATAGCTGCCGAAAGGTGCGCCGGTGGCCGGATCGGCAAGACGACGGAAGCTGTACACGAAATCTTCGGCAGTAATCGGATCTCCATTGCTCCATTTGGCATCACGCAGATGGAAGGTCCAAATACGCTCGCCCTCGCTCTCCCATTTTTCCGCCAAAGCAGGAATGGTTTTACCTTCGGCATCCGTACCGACCAAACCATCCATCAACTGACGGATAATCGCACCGGCCGCCATATCGCCGCTCATCTGAGGATCCAGCGTACCCGGCTCAACGCCGTTGCTGACCACCACGCGCTCATAATCGGTACGTTTAAATTCAGGAGCAGGCTTGACATCACGGCTGCACGCCGACAACGCGAATACGGCAGCCAATGATGCAGCCAACAGCGGATAGGTTTTTCCAGCCATATTTCATTCCTTCTTTTGGGTATTCTTCTTTTTCAGACGGCCTAATTATTCAAGCTACACTAAACTACATTTATTTAGAACTTTTCCAGCATAGTTAAATCATCTATTTCAAACCATGAAAATAGTGTTATAAACCACATATTCCACCAGAATAATAGTGAGCCATCCAAGATTGTTGGCAAATTAACACAAAAATACGTAACTGAAAACTATTTTTCAATTTATCCTACGATAAGTTACAAATGTATTGATTTTTTATAATTTGTCAAATAAGATTATCCAAATTCCCCAATCCCCAATTAATAAAAGACATAAAAGGAGAACAAAATGAACAAGTTATCTTGTTTTGTTGCCATTACCCTCATCGGCTCTTCCATGAGCATCGCCCACGCCGAACCTAAAATGAGCGGTACCATCTACCTCATGACCGAGGTCGAACACAACAATAAAACCGGCGTCACCAATACAACCATTTCCGATAAAAGTTCCAGTCTTTATCTCTCCGATGAAGTACGACTCAATAACGACTTATGGCTGAAATGGCAACTTGGCTCCTTTATTTACTTCGACTCCGACCGCTGGAGCGGCTGGGGCACTGCCGACTCATACGTTGCGCTCAACAGCTACAAAAATCTTGGCACCGTCAAAATGGGCTACATCAGTACACCCATGAACAGCATTTATCTGAACCCGTTCGACACCAACAGCTCGATTTTGGAATTCGGCAAAATTTCTCGCTTCGGCCAACGTCGCGTTTCTATGGCTTATGAGTCTCCTTGGAAAAACGGTTTCCAATTCAAATTCAACGTTTCCCCAGGTTCCAATGCCGCACGCAACAACAACGACTGGAGTCCGGACAAAAAACGTGACGGCGACTGGGTCTTCGGCTGGGGTGTGGACTACTACCACCCAAGCAATGGCTTTAAAGCCCACTATGCTGCCGAATACGCGCCCAACGACTCTCCGACCGAAACCAAAGACTTCCAAGCCCATGCATTCATGGCCGGATACAGCAAAGACAAAATCTCCGTCGATGCCGCGTTCCAATATGCCAAAAATACTTGCGACGGCTTCAGCTGCTGGGGCGTATGGAAAGATGCGGCAGGCAACGTAGCCGGTTCTTACGACAAAGAAATCAACAACACCAAAGAGTTTATGGTGTCCGGCTCATACAAAGTAGGCAATTTCAAACCTCAAATCGGCTTCGCCTACGGTAAAAGCTCTATCGGCGAAGACTACAAACACGTTGCCGTCAGCACCGATTACAGCTTCTCCAAACGGACGACCGCCACACTCGGCGCCGGCTGGTTGAAAGAAAACGTCAATCCGAAATACGACGAAGATTTGCCGAAAAAATCTTCTTACGCAGTGGGCATGGTATTCAAACACCGCTATTAATGCCTGACAGATTAAAGGCCGTCTGAAACAATTGTTCAGACGGCCTTTTCTACATCCTATAAATAAACTTGCAGCCCACCTTAAAAATCATTACATTGCCCACACTCAAGCAACAAAAACGTCATCATGAATGCCCACCGCACCCTCATCATCTCTGTTTTTATCGTCGCCAGCTGCGGCCTCGCTTACGAGCTCATCATTGCCGCGCTCGCAAGCTATCTTTTGGGCGACAGTATTTTGCAGTTTTCCTCCGTCATCGGGCTTTATCTGTTTTCAATGGGTATCGGCGCCCACCTGACCCAATACATTAAAGATAAAGACGTATTACACCGCTTTATCGAAATCGAACTTCTGGTCGGCATCATCGGCGGCATTTCCGCGCTGGCATTATTTGTGGCCTTCGGTTTATCCGCCGCCCCGTTCCGCACCCTGCTCTACGCTTTTGTACTGATTGTCGGCATGGTTGTCGGCATGGAAATTCCTTTGGTCATGCGCGTGTTAAACCAAAAAGGTGCGGAATTTAAAGAACTCGTTTCCAAAGTCCTGACCTTCGACTACTTGGGCGCACTCGCCGTCTCGTTATTATTTCCGCTCCTGCTCGCCCCCAAACTCGGCATGGCGCGTTCAGCCTTGTTGTTTGGCATTTTCAACGCCGCCGTCGCCTATCTGACCGCGCGTGTATTCAAATCCGAATTACCCCGCTACCACGCCATCCGTACGCGTGCGTTTATCGTATTGACCGCGCTCATTACGCTCTTCGCCTACGCCGACCGTATTTCCTTTAAAGCCGAACAAAGCTATTTCGGCGATCCTGTCGTCTATCAAAGCCATTCGCCCTACCAACGGCTGGTCGTTACCCGCTGGAAAGACGACACCCGCCTCTATATCAACGGCAACCTGCAATTTTCCTCACGCGACGAAGCACGTTACCATGAAGCACTCGTTCTGCCTGCCATGCAGATGGTTCCCAATGCCGAACGCGTCCTGATTCTCGGCGGCGGCGACGGATTGGCGGCACGCGAAGTCTTAAAATATCCGCAGGTCAAAAATGTTACTTTGGTCGATCTCGACCCCGACATGACCGCTACTTTTAGAACCTCCGCCACTTTGAGCGCACTCAACCAAGGATCGCTGTCCCATCCCCAAATGCACGTCGTCAACGACGATGCCGCCAAATGGCTGGAAGGGTCGTCTGAAAAATTCGACGTTATCATCATCGATCTGCCCGACCCGTCTAATTTCTCGCTGGGCAAACTCTACTCCGTCCCTATGTACCGCCTCGTGGCCCGCCATCTTGAGCCGCAGGGGAAGATTGTTGTGCAATCGACTTCGCCTTATTTCGCCCCCAACGCCTACTGGTCGGTCGTTGCCACCCTCGAAGCGGCCAAGTTGAATACCGCGCCCTATCACGTTTACGTCCCTTCCTTTGGCGAATGGGGATTTGTGTTGGCAGGGTTTGACCAAAATTTCCCCATCCCGCAAAAATTCGACGTACCCACCCGCTATCTCAATGCCCAGACCGTCGCCGAAATGTTCCGTTTTCCGCCCGATATGGCAAGGCGCAAGGTTGAAGCAAATTATTTGAACAACCAAATTCTCGTCAGTTATTTTGAAAGCGATTGGAACAATGTGATGCGATAGAATATCTAAAGGCCGTCTGAAACATCTGCCTTCTTTTTATCTCCGTTCAGACGGCCTCATCGCCCGTTTACCCTTTTTCACACAGCATTTGCTTGAAAAAAATAAGGTTTATCTTTATCTAGATAGAACACAATCGACACTATCCGTTGAATGAAGGAACAAACTCTTATGCAGTATTTTGGAATCGGTTTTTTGGTTTTAATCTTTTTGGAAATCATGTCCATCGTCTGGGTTGCCGACTGGCTTGGCGGCGGTTGGACGCTGTTTGTGATGGCTCTCAGCTTTATCAGCGGTATCTTTATGCTGCGCCATACCGGCATCTCCGGCCTTTTACTCGCAGGCGCAGCCGTCCGCAGCGGACAAAACATTTCCCTCTATCAAATGCTGTGGCCGATTCGCTATACTGCTGCCGCGGTTTTCCTGCTCAGCCCCGGTTTTATTTCAACCGCCGTTGCCCTGCTCTTGCTGATTCCGTTTAAAGGCAATGCGGCTGTTTCTTCTACGCAGTCTTTCCAAAGCCGTCAGACTTACAGTTCCGCTAAAAATGATGAAGACATTATCGAAGGCGAATATACGGTTACGCGCACCAGCAAAGCCGACAAACCGCAAGACTATATCGAACACAAACCCGATTGACGGCTTCCTTCATAACAGGCCGTCTGAAATAGGAATACCTCAAAAGTGTTTCATATTTCAGACGGCCTTAGTCATTTCCAGGCTTTGAAAATGTAAATATCGGTTTGTAATTCGGTTATTCCGCATAAATCATTTAAAATAAGCAGCTATTTTAATTCTAAAAACGACACGGTATCCAATGAACGTTCAACGTCTTTTCCCTCTCTCCCTCAGCTTGATTACCGCCTCTGTTTTATCGGCGTGCGCCACCCAAAACACACCGACTGCTTCGAAAAGCGAAACCGTCGTTCAGCCTAAATCCACTTCTATTCCTTCACGCCGCGCCGACAGCGAATCCAAAGTCCTGTCCGATTACAGCCAATACCAAAGCGCCATCGATGCCGCCAAACGTGGCGACGATGCTTGGGTACAACAATTTTTATCCCAAGCCAGCGACAGCGCAATGGCAGAAAACGTCCGCAACGAATGGCTGAAAACCTTGGGCGCGCGCGGCCAATGGGATTTGTTCCGTCAAGAATTCAGTAAATTGAACGCCGCCGGCGTCGTACAAGAAGTGCAATGTTATGCCGATTTGAGCAGCGGCAATTACAGCAAAGCCGCCGAGCTGGTTCGCGTGACCGGCAAACTGCCTGCCGGCTGTACCCGCTTGGTTGAAAGCGCGGCAGCTTCAGGCCGTCTGAACACCAACGACGCATGGCGTCGCGTGCGCGGCTTGTTGAGCAACAGTCAGACCACAGATGCACGCAACCTCGCCGCCGCATTGGGTAGCCCCTTTGAAGGTGGCGCGCAAGGTGCAAACGAATACAGCCTGTTGAGCGTGATCGGCAAAGATGCACGCAAATCCGCTTCTGCCGCCGCTACCCTGTCCGACATGGAATCAGGCCTCAGCCGCGAACAACGCAGCTTCGCATGGGGCGTATTGGGCCACTACCATGCTCAAAGCCAAAACATGCCGACTGCTTTAAGCTACTACGGCCGCGTTTCCGACCGCAAGCAACTGACCGACGAACAATTGGAATGGTACGCACGCGCCGCTTTGCGCCTGCAACGTTGGGACGAATTGGCAAGCGTGATTCAGCATATGCCTGAAAAACTGCAAAAAGATCCGACATGGCAATATTGGCTGGGCCGCAGCTTTGCCGCACAAGGCAAAAGCGGCCAAGCCAAAGAAATGTATGAAAAAGCCGCCGCTTCCGGCCGCAATTTCTACGCCGTAATGGCAGGTGAAGAACTGGGCCGCCGCATCAATACGCGCAACAACGTTTCCGATGCCGATGCCAGAGACGTTCGCCGCATGAACGAAGACGGCGCCATCAAACGCGCATTGGTTCTGTTTAAAAACAGCCAAAGCAACGGCGACTCCAAAATGCGCCGTCAGGCACAGGCGGAATGGCGTTTTGCCACCCGCGACTTCAACGAAGACAACCTGCTGACTGCCGCACAAGTCGCTTTTGACAACCAGTTCTACGACATGGCAATCAACAGCGCAGACCGTACCGACCACAAACTCAACTACAAACTGCGCTATCTCTCTCCGTTTAAAGACCTGACCATCCGCTATGCCGCACAGGCAGGCGTTGACCCGGCATGGGTTTACGGTTTGATTCGCCAAGAGAGCCGCTTTGTCATGGGTGCGCAATCCAGCGTCGGCGCACAAGGCCTGATGCAGGTCATGCCTGCAACCGCCCGAGAAATCGCCGGCAAAATCGGCATGAGCAGCAGCGAGCTTTACACCATGGACGGCAACATCCGCATGGGTACTTGGTACATGGCAGATGCCAAACGCCGCCTGCAAAATAACGAAGTAATGGCCACCGCAGGCTACAATGCCGGCCCCGGCCGCGCCCGCAACTGGCAGGCTTCTTCTCCTTTGGAAGGCGCCATCTACGCCGAGACCATCCCATTCACCGAAACTCGTGATTACGTGAAAAAAGTCATGACCAACGCGACTTATTACGCATCATTGTTCAACGAACCGCAAACTTCGTTGAAACAACGTATGGGTACGGTTCCCGGCCGTTATTAATACCCGATAGGCCGTCTGAAAAGTGAGACAGAATCAAACGTTCAGACGGCCTGCAACCTTGACAGACTATCGGGTTTATAAGATAATCGCCCGATTATTTCTGACCGAAAAGGTCACTTGCACGGCAAAAGCCGACTTGTTAGGAGGTGATGTTTACATCACGGCGCGTATCCCGCCCTGCCTTAGGCAAACCAGCGATACAACAACTACCCCATTATGACAAACCGTCCTCTATTTCTTAAAACGGTTTGATTGAACAAAATTTAAAGGAAATAAAATGCCTGCTATTCGTGTTAAAGAGAATGAACCATTTGAAGTTGCCATGCGTCGTTTCAAACGTGCCGTAGAAAAAACCGGTCTGTTGACCGAACTGCGCGCCCGTGAAGCGTACGAAAAACCAACTACCGAACGCAAACGCAAAAAAGCTGCTGCAGCCAAACGTCTGCAAAAACGTCTGCGCAGCCAACAACTGCCTCCTAAAATGTACTAATTACAGGCCTGCCCTGTGATAAACGACACACCGCAAGGGCAGCTTTGCGGTGTGTTTTGTTTTTCAGACGGCATCTTTTTATATAAAGTGAGAACATTATGAGCCTAAAAACACAATTAACCGAAGACATGAAAACCGCCATGCGTGCCAAAGACCAAGTGTCTTTAAGCACCATCCGCCTGATTAATGCCGCCATCAAACAATTTGAAGTAGATGAGCGCACCGAAGCCGATGACGCCAAAGTCATCTCTATCCTGACCAAAATGGTGAAACAGCGCAAAGACAGCGCCAAAATCTATACCGAAGCCGGTCGTCAAGATTTGGCTGACAAAGAAAACGCGGAAATCGAAATCCTCAACCGCTACCTGCCGCAAATGATGTCCGCAGAAGAAATCAAGACTGTCGTTGAAGCAGTCATTGCAGAAACCGGTGCATCAGGCATGGCCGATATGGGCAAAGTCATGGGCGTATTGAAAACCCACCTGGCCGGCAAAGCCGACATGGGCGAAGTCAACAAGGTTTTGAAAACCGCATTGACTGCTTAATCCTCAATAATCAAAAAGGCCGTCTGAAATATTATTTTCAGACGGCCTTTCTTATTGTGCCAATCAAGCAGCAGTTACTTTACCTTCATGACGCAACAAAGTAATCAAATCGCTGATACGTTTTTTCATGGAACGGCGATCGACGATTTGGTCGATTGCCCCCTTCTCCAACAAGAATTCTGCTCGTTGGAAACCTTCCGGCAAGGTTTCACGTACAGTCTGCTCGATAACGCGCGGACCGGCAAAACCAATCAGCGCATTCGGTTCTGCCAAAACCACATCACCCAAGAAGGCAAAGCTGGCAGACACGCCGCCCATGGTCGGGTCAGTCAATACGGAAATAAACGGCAGACGTTTTTCAGTCAGCAAATGCAAAGCCGCGCTGGTCTTCGTCATCTGCATCAAAGAGTTAATCCCTTCCTGCATACGCGCACCACCGGAAGCCGCCACGCAAATAAACGAACAATTATCTGCAACGGCACGACGTACACCCTGAACGAAACGCTCACCCACGACCGAACCCATAGAGCCGCCGATAAAACGGAATTCAAACGCAGCCACAACGACAGGCAGGCCGTTCATGGTACCTTTCATAACAACCAATGCATCGTCTTCGCCGGTTGCTTTACGCGCAGCCGCGAGGCGGTCAGGATATTTTTTGCTGTCTTTGAATTTCAGCGGGTCGGTCGGTTTAATATTGGCTGCAATCTCTTCACGGCCTTCTTCATCCAAAAGTAGATTCAAACGTTCGCGCGCAGAAAGCGGATTGTGGTGATTACATTTCGGGCAGACTTCGCTGTTTTGCTTCAACTCGGTTGAATAAACCGTTGCCGAACAAGACGGACACTTGTGCCACAGGCCTTCAGGGACGCTGGACGAACTGCTTCGGTTTTTAATTTTCGGAGGAAGAATTTTATCTAGCCAGCTCATGAATGACTCCTTGGAATTCAGAATTCAGACGGCCTGTTGAATGTAAGGCCGTCTGAAATAATGGAATAAAAAATATTAGCGAATCGCGTCTTTCAACTCTTTAACCAACACGCCTACCGCTTCGGCCTCGCTACCTGCGTGGCTTTCAATCTCTTTGACGATACGGCTGCCGACAATAACGGCATCCGCCACCGCACCAATCTTACGCGCACTCTCCGCATTATTGATGCCGAAGCCGACTCCAATCGGAATATCAATGTATTTGCGCAAAAGCTCTATTTTACGCGAAACTTCTTCAGTATCCAAACTTGCCGCACCGGTTACACCTTTGAGCGACACATAATACACAAAACCGCCGGCTACTTTGGCAATCGTTTGAATACGCTCCTCAGTTGTCGTTGGCGCAATAAGGAAAATACAATCAATACCTTGCGCTTTCAACGACTCATGCAAAGGAGCAATGGTTTCTACCGGAGAATCCACGGTCAACACGCCATCTACGCCTGCTTCGGCAGCCACTTGCGCAAACGCCTGATAACCCATTTTATGTACTGGGTTCAAATAGCCCATCAAGACAACCGGCGTTTTATCATTGGTTTGGCGGAACAAGCGTACTGTTTCCAATACGTCGCGCAAAGAAACATGATTTGCCAACGCCCTTTCAGCCGCACGTTGAATAGTCGGGCCATCTGCCATCGGGTCAGAAAACGGCACACCCAGTTCCAAAATATCAGCACCATTAGCCACCAGGCTATGCATCAATGCCAAGGTCGTCTCAAGGTTGGGATCACCCACCGTAATATAAGGAATCAGTGCTTTTGCGCCATTGAGCGCTGAGAAAGTTTGTTGGATTCTGCTCATTTTCTGCTATCCATTTCATCGATTTGAATGTTGTCCGGCAGCCTGTTTATTCTGCCGTTACATTTGTTTTAAAAACCTCAGTCTGCCATGAAAAGGCGGCATCTATCCGCATTCTAATGACTGTTTCTTCCCAATCAGTAAACAAGAGGCTAAGTATAACATTTACGGCTATTTCATAGAATCATTTGCAATCAAGATTCTGATATTTTGAAAGCAATATAAAACAATAAAGGCCGTCTGAAAATCATTCAAACAGCCTTTATTAGAATCAATTATGCAAATCTTTGTATGCCTTCGCACTTTTGATCAGAGTTTCCCTATCGATTACAGCTCAACATGATGGTTTTGTTGTTCAGAACCTAGATGACGCTCCAAATCAGACAAAACCTGCATCAGACCATGACGGATTTCTTCTGCATTGGCGGCAGGATTGCCGTTTGCATCCAAAGCGCCACGACTGAACGTATCGATGTACGGTTCAAACGTATCTTTCAGTTTCAACAACTTAACTACATCTGAGCGCGTATATCTATCGCCACCGTATCCAATCACAACATTATTTTCATGTTGCCATTGGGCAAACTGAGCCGGACTGATTTGCACCAATTGGCACATCTCATCCAACGTAAAATAACGCTTGGCAGGAATAACCGGATTATTGTTGTTTGTCATAGTAATGCTCCACCATGCCTTTGAGTTTTTGGCTGGCATGGAAAGTTACCACACGGCGTGCGGTAATCGGCACTTCTTCGCCTGTTTTAGGGTTACGGCCAGGGCGTTGAGGTTTGTCGCGCAATTGGAAATTGCCGAAACCGGAAATTTTAATTTCTTCACCACGCGCCAAAGTGCTGCGGATTTCTTCAAAAAAGAGCTCGACGATTTCTTTGGCATCATTCTTGGTGACGTTGCTGACTTTGTCGACCAAAATATCAGCCAATTCTGCTTTAGTTAGTGTCATGTGTTTACCTTCATTCAAACTGGTGCAATTATTACCAAAATTCTTTTAAAAATCAAGTCCTCACCAAAAAATCAAATATTATTGGTGATTTTTGGCGACAACTTTTATCTTATTTTAAGCGCGAAGCTGTGCATCTTTTTCGGCTGCCGCTTTAATCATTTTCGCAACCAAAGGCTCGATGACTTCATCTGTCAGCGTGTTTTCCATATCTTGCAAAATGATTTTGACGGCAACGCTCTTCATGCCTTCAGGCACGCCCGTACCGCGGTAAACGTCAAACACGCTGATTTCTTGAACCAGCTTGTTTGCTGCCGCTTTCAGGGCATTTAACAAATCATCATGCGTCACAGCCTCAGGCATTACAAATGCCAAATCTCGGCGCGCAGGTTGGAATTTGGATACAGACTGATAACGGGTTTTCTCACGACCCAATACCGCATCCATATCGATTTCAAATACCAGCGGCGCTTGTGGCAAGTCATATTTTTGCAGCCATTTCGGATGCAACTCGCCAACAAAACCAACTACTTTGCCGTCTGAAACAATATTGGCGGCACGTCCAGGATGCAATGCCGGATGTTCGGTCTTAACAAAGGATACTTCCTTGTTTTTCAAAAGACTCTCAACATCGGCTTTCATATCGTAGAAATCTACGTTGCGTGTTTTCTCACCCCATTGCTCAGGCAGCACAGAGCCATACCACAAACCGCCGATACGTTCGTTTTGAACAAATTGATCAGCCGAATCTTTGCTGAACACACGGGCAATTTCAAATACGCGTACACGGTTTTGCTTACGATTCAAATTGTTTTGCAAAACTTCCACCAAACCGCCGATAAGCGTAGAACGCATGACGGCATACTGCGCCGCCAACGGATTTTGCAGGCGGATAGGATTGGTATTGGCAGCAAAGTCTTGCTCCCATTGCTCATCCACAAACGCATAGCTGACCACTTCGCGGTAACCGCGAGCCGCCATTTCGTTATAAACCGCAAAACGCGGACGTTTGGTTTCAGGCAAAGCCAACATTTTCAGACGGCCTGAAGTATAGTCGTCAGGAATATTTTCATAACCGTAAACGCGGCCGATTTCTTCAATCAAATCGGCTTCGATTTCGATGTCGAAACGGAAGCTAGGAGAAGTGACACGGAAGCCTTCTGCAGTTTTCTCAGGCTGCAAACCCAAGTGTTGCAAGATAATTTCGACTTGCTCGGCCGGAATTTCAACGCCCAATACCGTTTTCAGACGACCTAAACGCAATTCAACCTGTTTTGCCTCAGGCAATTTTCCTTGTGCTTCAACCATTTCACCGGCTGTACCACCGCAAATCTGTACCACCAATTCGGTAGCACGCTCAATGGCATCAGCTTGCAAGCGGTAGTCCACACCGCGTTCAAAACGGAAAGAAGAATCCGAACCAAAACCGTATTGACGGGATTTACCGGCAATAATCTCCGGAGCAAACCAAGCAGCTTCCAGTACAATATTTTGCGTCTCATCAGAAACCGCGCTTGCTTCGCCGCCCATCAAGCCCGCCAAGCTCAACGCACCTTTTTCATCAGCGACCACCAGTGTATTGTCAGCCAAAGTAACCGTCTTCTCATTCAGGCACGCCAAAGTCTCGCCATTTTGAGCACGGCGGACAATCAAACTGCCTGACAGCTTGTCAGCATCGAAAACATGCATAGGCTGACCAATTTCCAGCATCACATAGTTGCCGATGTCCACTAATGCGGAAATGCTGCGGATACCGCTGCGTTCCAAACGTTGTTTCATCCAATCAGGAGTAGCCGCTTTCGCATTAACATTTTCAATAACACGGCTGATAAAACGGCCACAGTCGGCCGGTGCATCAATACGGACAGCCTGTTTTTTCTCACTGCCGATAGAGGCCGTCTGAATTTCAACAGGCCTAAACGCACATTGAGTCAACGCAGAAACCTCACGCGCAATACCCTTAACGCTCAAGCAATCAGCGCGGTTAGGCGTAATTTTCAACGTAAACAGCGTATCGTCCAAATCCAAGTATTCGCGGATGTTGGTACCGACAGGCGCATCTTCAGGCAGAATGTGCAGACCGTCTACACCATCATCTGGCAAACCCAGTTCATTGGTCGAACACAACATACCGTTTGATGGTACGCCGCGCATTTTAGTCGGCTTAATTTTGAAATTGCCCGGCAAAACGGCACCCGGCAAGGAACACGGCACTTTAATACCCGGCTTGACATTCGGTGCACCACAAACAATCTGAACCAACTCGCCCGTACCGGCATCAACTTGGGTAACGTTCAAACGGTCTGCATCAGGATGTTTTTCAACGGATTTTACTTCGGCAACAACCACGCCACTGAAAGCAGGGGCAGCAGTATTGATTTCTTCCACTTCCAAACCGGCCATGGTCAAAAGATGTTCCAGTTTATCGGCAGAAAGATCAGGATTGGCTTGGGTTTTCAGCCATGAATAAGGAAATTGCATATTATTTTCTCTACTATCAGGCCGTCTGAAACAAATTTTTATCAGACGAAATCAGTAATATCTATTTACTTTTCAGACGGCCTATCAAAAGACCATCTGAAATTTATTTAAACTGCTTCAAGAAGTTCAAATCATTATCGAAGAACAGGCGCAAGTCGTTCACGTTGTAGCGCAACATGGCAAAGCGGTCGAGACCGATGCCGAAAGCGAAACCGGTATATTTTTCAGGGTCGATATTCACATTTTTCAACACGTTAGGATGTACCATACCGCAACCGCCTACTTCCAACCATTTGCCGTTTTCGCCCATGATGTCGATTTCGGCAGAAGGTTCGGTGAACGGGAAGAAAGACGGACGGAAACGTACTTGCAGGTCATCGCGTTCAAAGAAGCGACGGATAAAATCAGTGAACACTGCTTTCAAATCGGCAAAAGTTACGCCCTCTTCAACCCACAAACCTTCGGCCTGATGGAACATAGGCGAGTGAGTGGCATCACTGTCCACGCGGTAAACGCGGCCGGGAGCAATAATGCGGATAGGCGGCTCTTTTTTGTCGAGCATATAGCGGATTTGAATAGGCGAAGTGTGTGTACGCAAAACGTCGCCGTTTTCAACGTAGAAAGTATCTTGCATCGCACGCGCAGGGTGATTTGCAGGTATATTCAAGGCTTGGAAATTGTGGAAATCGTCTTCGATTTCAGGGCCGTCCGCCACTTCAAAACCCATACCGTGAAACAACTCGACCACACGTTGCAAAGTCAAAGTAACTGGATGCAAACCGCCATGTTCTTGCGCACGGCCCGGCAAAGTAATATCCAAGGCTTCTGCAGCCAATTGGGCTTGCAGCTTGGCTTCATTCAGGGCATCGCGTTTGGCATTAAAAGCCGTCTGAAACTGATTTTTGCATTCGTTGATGTGCGCGCCTATGGTTTTACGCTCTTCAGGAGACATTTGACCCAAAGTTTTCAAAAGTCCGGTCAATTCGCCGGTTTTACCAAGATAGCGTGCTTTAATTTGTTCTAAGGCATTGAAGTCTTGCGCGGCTTCAATAGCGGCAATACCTTCTGCAACGATACGGTTTACATTTTCCATAGTGGTTTATCGTCTGTTTGTTGATGGCAGACCGTCTGAAACAACAAAGCCGTCTGTTGGATTTGATTGCAAACCCGTTCAGACGGCCTTTTGTCTTACTGCGGCCAATCCGTTTGATAAGAGAGGCCTATTTTATCGCAAATTAGTATAAAAAAATAGAGTTTAAAGAAAGAAAATCAACTACATAGGATTTCTTTAAGAAAAGAAAAAAGGAAGCACAAGCTTCCTTTTTAAATAATCTTATCGAATTAGGCAGCCAAAGCAGCTTTAGCTTTTTCAACCAATTGTGCAAATGCAGCTTTGTCGAATACAGCCAAATCAGCCAATACTTTGCGGTCGATTTCGATAGCAGCGCGTTTCAGGCCGTTCATGAATTTGCTGTAAGACAGACCATTTTCACGAGCACCTGCGTTGATACGAACGATCCACAGTTGACGGAATTGACGTTTGCGTTGGCGACGGTCACGGTATGCGTATTGACCAGCTTTCATTACCGCTTGTTTGGCAACACGGTAAACGTTTTTACGACGACCGCGGTAGCCTTTGGCTAACGCGAAGACTTTTTGGTGACGAGCACGAGCGGTAACACCGCGTTTTACGCGTGGCATATTCTAAACTCCTTAAGCGTAGGGCAACATTTTAGCAACAGAAGCCAAATCGCGTGAATCCACCATAGCGGTGCCGCGCAATTGACGTTTAGTTTTAGTGGTTTTTTTGGTCAGGATGTGACTTTTGAACGCATGACCGCGTTTTACACCACCGTTACCCAGTACTTTAAAGCGTTTTTTCGCGCTAGACTTGGTTTTCATTTTAGGCATTGGAAAACTCCATTCGTTATTAGATAAGGTATAAGGGGTTTTGAAATAAATTTCAAACACTTGGATCCCAAAATACCACGGTTTTTGCCGCTAATTAAACCTTATTCCGAGCGGCAATCGAAATAAGCCTTGCATTATAGCTTTATTTTTTCTTAGGCGCAATCATCATCACCATTTGGCGGCCTTCCATTTTAGGGAAGGACTCGATTTGTGCCACTTCAGCCAACTCTTCTTTTACGCGTTCAAGCAGTTGGGCGCCCAATTGTTGGTGGGCCATCTCACGACCACGGAAACGCAATGTCACTTTGACTTTGTCACCATCGGCAAGGAAACGGTTGATGTTGCGCATCTTGATTTGATAGTCGCCTTCATCAGTACCCGGACGGAATTTAATTTCCTTAATTTGTACCTGCTTTTGGTTTTTCTTGGCTTCGTCGCGCTTCTTGGCTTGTTGGTATTTGTATTTACCGTAATCCATCAGTTTGCATACGGGCGGTTTGGCAGTCGGGGAAATTTCTACCAAATCGACATCTTGCTCTTCGGCCATAGCCAGAGCTTCACGAACTGAAACGACACCAAGCTGATCGCCTGACTCACTGATTAATCGCACTTCTTTGGCGGTAATTTCACCATTGATTCGTGCTTCGCGTTCTTGAGCGATGATGAATACTCCTATAAAAATTAATGATTGACGAGGGCATCAGTGATTTCTTGCTGCAATTGTGCAATAAAATCATCTACATTCAAAGAACCCAAGTCTTCTGCTTTGCGGCGTACCGCAACTTTGTTTTCTTGTTTCTCTTTATCGCCGACAACGATTTGATAAGGGAAACGGTATTGGCTGTTGTCACGGATTTTGTAACCGATTTTTTCGTTACGCAAATCCAATTCGACACGGAAGCCTGCTGCCTGTAACTTGGCAGCCACTTCGCGACAATAATCTGCTTGGTTCTCGGTGATATTCATAATCACCATTTGAACCGGCGCAAGCCACAATGGGAATGAGCCTGCATGGTTTTCAATCAAAATACCGATGAAGCGCTCCAACGAACCCAAAATAGCACGGTGCAACATTACAGGACGTGCACGGTCGTTGTTTTCTGTTACATATTCTGCATTCAAACGCTCCGGCAATACGAAGTCCAACTGCAGGGTACCGCACTGCCAAGAGCGACCCAAGGCATCTTTAACATGGTACTCAATCTTAGGACCATAGAATGCGCCTTCTCCAGGCAATTCTTCCCACTCTACGCCGCAAGCGGTCAATGCATCACGCAGACCTTGTTCGGCCTTATCCCAGACTTCGTCAGAACCTGCACGTTGTTCAGGGCGGAGGGACAGCTTCACAGCAACATCATGGAAGCCGAATTGTTTGTAAATGCGAACCAGCAATTCATTGAATGCACGTGCCTCATCAACGATTTGATCTTCGGTACAGAAGATATGCGCATCATCCTGCACAAAACCGCGAACACGCATCAGACCATGCAATGCACCGCTTGGTTCATTACGATGGCAAGAACCGAACTCAGCCAAACGCATTGGCAAATCTCGATATGAGCGCAAACCGTTATTGAAAATTTGCACATGACCCGGACAGTTCATCGGTTTAACCGCGTATTCGCGTTTTTCTGAACTGGTCACGAACATATTGTCTTTATAGTTTTCCCAGTGGCCGGATTTTTCCCAGAAGGTTTTATCCATAATCTGAGGCGTTTTCACCTCTTTATAACCGGCAGCATTCAACTCTTTGCGCATATGCTGCTCAATCACCTGCCACAAAGCCCAGCCTTTAGGATGCCAGAACACCATACCCGGCGCTTCATCTTGCAGGTGGAATAAATCCAATTGTTTACCCAGCTTACGGTGGTCGCGTTTTTCTGCTTCCTCGATACGTTGGATATAAGCCTTCAATTCGTCTTTACTTGCCCAAGCCGTACCGTAAATACGTTGCAACATTTCATTGTTGCTGTCACCGCGCCAGTATGCGCCTGCCAGTTTGGTCAGCTTAAAGTTTTTCAAGAAACGGGTATTGGGAACGTGAGGACCGCGGCACATATCGACGTATTCTTGATGGTGATACATACCCATTGCTTCCACTTCAGGCATGTCTTCAATCAGACGCAATTTGTACTCTTCACCGCGATCTTGGAAAATTTTGACGGTTTCTGCACGAGGCGTCATCACTTTAATGACGTCATAGTCTTGTGCAATCAACTCTTTCATGCGCGCTTCGATGGCGGCTACATCATCAGGCGTAAATGGTTTTTCAGTTGCGATATCGTAATAGAACCCGTCTTCAATAACCGGGCCGATAACCATTTTTGCATCTGGGTAGAGCTGCTTGACCGCATGACCGACCAAGTGCGCGCAGGAGTGACGGATAATTTCCACGCCTTCTTTGTCTTTAGGCGTAATAATTTGAACATGGGCATCTTCGGTAATCGGATCGCAAGCATCCACCAATTTACCGTTAACCTTGCCCGCTACCGTTGCCTTTGCCAAACCTGCACCGATAGACGCTGCAATTTGCGCCACGGTAACGGGTGATTCATATTGGCGGACCGAACCGTCCGGCAAGGTAATGTTCAACATCAGAAAGCTCCAAAACATTAAAAAATAACGGCATAAAGCCGTTATGGAAATTTGGTAGGCACAATTGGACTCGAACCAACGACCCCCACCATGTCAAGGTGGTGCTCTAACCAACTGAGCTATGTGCCTTCATCTAAGTCGCTTATTGTAACGAAGCGTGTTCCCTTTTGCAAGCATCTGTAAATACTTTTCAGACGGCCTGAATATTTTTGTTTGATTTATACCTCATTTTTTATTTCCTCCATCATTCAGGCCGTCTGAAGCATTGCTTTGACAAAGATAAAATCCAGCCGTCAACCAACGAAAAATCCTTTATAATCTGCCCTTTCATTTCGCACACACGCGAACGTCCAATCTATTATTACTATGCTCAAATTTACCTTACACAAAAAAGACGGTCATGCCCGACGCGGCACTTTGGAACTGAACCACGGCAAAATCGAAACGCCGGTATTTATGCCGGTCGGCACTTATGGTTCGGTCAAAGCGATGAACCCGCAAAACCTGCATGACATCAAAGCACAAATCATCTTAGGCAACACTTACCATCTGTGGCTGCGCCCCGGTTTGGAAGTCATCGAACAATTCGGCGGCCTGCACGAATTTATCGGTTGGAATAAGCCGATTTTGACCGACTCGGGCGGCTTCCAAGTATTCTCGTTGTCCGACATGCGCAAGCTGACCGAAGAAGGCTGCACATTCCAAAGCCCGATCAACGGCGACAAACTGTTCCTCTCGCCCGAAGTGTCGATGAAAATCCAAACCGTATTGAATTCCGACATCGTGATGCAGTTGGACGAATGCACCCCTGGAGAAGCAACGCACAGCCAAGCACAAAAATCGCTGCAAATGAGCCTGCGCTGGGCGGAACGCAGCAAAAAGGCTTTTGAAGACCTGAAAAACCCGAATGTGCTGTTTGGCATTGTACAAGGCGCGATGTATGAAGATTTGCGTGAAGAATCGCTGAAAGGTTTGGAAGAGCTCGACTTCCCCGGCTTGGCCATCGGCGGCTTGTCCGTTGGCGAACCTAAGCCCGAAATGTACCGCATGTTGCGCGCCGTCGGCCCTATCCTGCCGGAACACAAGCCACATTATTTGATGGGCGTCGGCACGCCTGAAGACTTGGTGTACGGCGTGGCACACGGCGTGGATATGTTCGACTGCGTCATGCCTACCCGCAATGCGCGTAACGGCTGGCTGTTTACCCGTTTTGGCGATTTGAAAATCAAAAACGCCAAACACAAACTCGACAAGCGTCCGATTGATGAAAGCTGCACCTGCTACGCCTGTCAGAATTTCAGCCGCTCCTACCTGCACCATCTGCACCGTGTCGGCGAAATCTTGGGCGCACAGCTCAACACCATCCACAATCTGCACTTCTACCAAGTCATCATGGCAGAAATGCGCGAAGCCATCGAACAAGGCAAATTTGCCGATTGGCAGGCGCAATTCCATGAAAACCGCGCCCGCGGTGTGGATTAATCCTTTAAAAGGTCGTCTGAAATCAGGTTTTAATTCAAACTGCTTTTCAGACGGCCTCAATATTCTTAATTAATAAAGCACAATCATGTCCCGTTTCCATACCGAACCATCCTTAGCCTACACCGCACAAAACCGCACCGCCGTCCTGCTGCTCAACCTCGGCACGCCTGACGCGCCGACGGCTGCCGCAGTCAAGCCTTACTTGAAAGAATTTCTGTCCGATCAACGCGTTGTCGAACTGCCCAAGCTCCTATGGCAACCGATATTGCGCGGCTTGGTATTGACTTTTCGTCCAAAAAAAAGCGCGCATGCCTATGAAAAAGTTTGGTTTAAAGAAGGTTCGCCGCTTGAGGTTTACACACGCCGCCAAGCAGAAGCCCTGGCCAAACATTTGCCCGATGTCATCGTCCGTCATGCAATGACTTACGGCAATCCAAGCGTTGCCGATGTTTTGGCGGAACTTAAAGCCCAAGGCGTGGGCAAGTTGCTGGTCATTCCGCTCTATCCGCAATATGCCGGCTCTTCCACCGGCGCGGCTTTGGACAAAGTGCTTCAAGAGTTATTGCTGCAACGCAACCAAATGAGCGTCCGCACCGTCTCCCGTTATTACGACGATGCCGCCTATATTCAAGCCATGAAGCAGCATATTGAAGCCTATTGGGCCCAAAACGGACGCGGTGAAAAACTGATGTTGAGCTTCCACGGCATTCCGCAAAAGCATCACGACGACGGCGACCCCTATCCTGACGAGTGCCACCATACTGCCAAACTGCTGGCGCAGGCATTGGGCTTGTCCGAACAAGAATACATTGTTTCTTTCCAAAGCCAGTTTGGCAAATCCCAATGGGTCAAGCCCAGCACGCAAGCCCTGTTTGATCAGCTGCCGAAACAAGGCACAACCAAACTCGACGTATTCTGCCCCGGCTTCCTGGCCGACTGCCTCGAAACCATGGAAGAAATCGCCATTATGGGACGCGAACAATTCCACGCCGCAGGCGGCAAAGAATACCGTTACATCCCCTGCCTCAACGATTCCGCCGACTGGATTGCCGCACTTGCACAATTAAGTCGGGCTAATCTGCAAGGCTGGATTTGACCTAAACCAAAGGCCGTCTGAAAAATCTACTTTCAGACGGCCTTTAGCGTTATCATCAAACTATTAAAACGCAAACTAAGCGTGTAGCCATCAAAAACAACACTACTCAAAAAGGAACACATCATGACTGCACTCCGCCCTATCCTGCTCCTTCTGACCGCACTCAGCATCCCAACCGCTTTTGCCGCTGATGCCACGCTGATGAGCAAAGGACAAAAAATTTACGAAACCAACTGCGCCGCCTGCCACGGTAAAAAAGGCGAAGGCCGGGGTGCCATGTTCCCGCCTTTATTCCAGTCCGACTATATCAATAAAAAACCGCAAGTGCTGTTGCAAAGCATGACCAAAGGCATCAACGGCTCGATTAAAGTAAACGGCAAATCCTACAACGGCTTCATGCCTTCTACCGCCATCAACGATGCCGATGTTGCCGCCGTTGCCACGTACATCATGAACGCCTTCAATAATGGCGGCGGTACGATTACTGAAGCAGATGTCAAAAAATCTCACGGGAAAAAATAAAACGTCTCTCCCCTAAAGGCCGTCTGAATATTTCAGACGGCCTTTTCGATATGGAACACATTTTTGTTTCTATATTTATGGTTACGCAACATCAACAAACATACGCAAAAAACCGTCAAACCAAAAAAAAGCATATGCGTTTTGTGTTAAAGTAAACATTATTTATCGGCTGTTTTACGTCCAGGCCGTCTGAAAGGTTTTCCGTTATGAACTTTTTCCGCAAGACTGTTTTATTTCTAGTCGTCCTCTCCATATTTGCCGCCTGCGGCTCCTTTATTTCCCAATACGTTTTGGGTATGAACCCGTGTGTATTATGCATCCTGCAACGCTTGTGCGTATTGGCTGTCGGACTGTTGGCCATTGTTACGGCATTTAGTTCTCAATCTTCCAAATTTGCCCGCTCGCTCTCGGCATTGTTGATTGCCGCTCCGGCTATTTACGGCGCCGGTGTCGCCGCCTATCAAATTTGGCTGCAAAGTCTACCACCCGGCACCGCACCTTCTTGCGGCGCACCTTGGACTTTCCGCCTGCGCGACTGGCCTTTGTTCGATTGGTTTGAACCCATCGTCCGCGGCTTTGGCAACTGCGCCGAGCCGGACTATCTATTCGGCGTTGCCCTGCCGGTTTGGAGTATTTTGTATTTCAGCTTTGTCGTATTGCTGCTGCTTTGGGCTTGGTTGAAAACCAGAAAAATCTGATTGATTTCGATATAAAAAGGCCGTCTGAAATTTCAGACGGCCTTTTGTTATTTAAACTGTTTAGTCCAGATTCAACACGGCAGAAGTGTAAACGTCTTGTACGTCGTCCAAATCTTCCAATGCATCAATCAGTTTTTGCATCTTAACCGCATCTTCGCCGCTCAACTCGGTTTCGTTTTGGGCGCGCATGGTAACGTCGCCGTCAACAGATTTGTAGCCTGCGTCTTCCAATGCTGCTTTCACGCCCGCCCAGTCATTCGGCGCGGTAACCACCTCGATGGAACCGTCGTCGTTGGTGATGACGTCTTCCGCACCAGCTTCCAAAGCTGCTTCCATCAGCGCATCTTCGTCAACGCCCGGTTCAAACACCAAATAGCCTTGATGAACGAAGTTGAACGCTACGCAACCGTCGGTACCCAAGTTACCGCCGTTTTTAGTGAACGCGTGACGCACATCGGCAACGGTACGGGTTTTGTTGTCGGTCAGGCAGTCCACCATCAAAGCCGCGCCGCCGATGCCGTAGCCTTCGTAACGCAACTCGATGTATTCCACACCTTCCAAATTGCCCGTACCTTTATCGATGGCACGTTGCACGTTGTCTTTAGGCATATTGTTTTCAGCGGCTTTTTCCAAAGCCAGGCGCAGGCGCGGATTTGCGCCGGGGTCGCCGCCGCCCATGCGGGCAGCAACGGTAATTTCTTTAATCAGACGGGTGAAGATTTTGCCGCGTTTGGCATCTTGTCGGGCTTTTTTGTGTTGGATATTTGCCCACTTACTATGGCCTGCCATGTTGATTCCTTTCGTTTTTTCACGCGTTGAGGCGGAATTTGCTTCATTTGTAAGGCGTGCATTTTATCATAAGTTGCCTTTACCCAAAATATTCAGACGGCCCAAAAATTTGCAAAAACAGGCCGTCTGAAAACAAAAAAACCTTTTTTAAATAAAGAAGCACATTTGCGGCAAACCTTTGTCAGTTTTTCGTTTTAATTCACGAAGGTTTACGGTATGATGACAAAATCGGTCAAAATTGTTAACAACTTAACCGGTATCGAATGGCAAAACGGCCTGCTCACCGATGTTGCCAACCATGAAAAATGAGTGGGAGTAGTTACCCGTATCATTTTATTTTTATTGTTTTTATTAAAGGTTTTATTATGGAAGAAATATTGTCTGCTCTGGTGGGTGCAGTCAATCAGGTTCTTTGGGACTACCTGCTGATTTATGCCTTAATCGGTATCGGCCTGTTTTTTACCCTGTACTTGGGCGCGCCGCAAGTGACCAAATTGGGGACGGGTTTCAAATCCGTTTTCGGCGGCTTGTTCAGCAAAAAAGACAAAGACCACGAAGGCAAATCCCTGTCTCAATTTCAAGCGCTTGCCGTGGCGATTTCCGCACAAATCGGTACTGGTAACGTGGCCGGCGTCGCCACTGCGATTACTGCCGGCGGCCCGGGTGCCATTTTTTGGATGTGGTTGTCTGCCATTTTGGGCATGTCTACCATTTTTGCAGAAGCCGTTTTGGCGCAAAAATACCGCGTGGTCAGCCACGGCAAATACATCGGCGGCCCTGCGTTTTACATTACGCACGGGCTGACGCCGAAAATCGGCCGTGGCGCGGCGCGTTTCCTGTCCGGCTTTTTCTCCATCGCCTTGATTATCGCGCTAGGTTTCATCGGTAACGCGACCCAATCCAATTCCATCGCCTCGGCCATGAATTTGGCTTTCGATATTCCCCCGATGGCTGTCGGCATTGCTTTGGCGGTATTCGCCGGCCTGATCATCATCGGCGGCATCAACCGCATTGCCGGTATCGCGCAATTTGTCGTGCCGTTTATGGCGGTAATTTACATCTTGTGTGCCGTGATTATTTTGTTCAAATTCTCCGACCACATCATCCCGATGTTCCACAGCATCTTTGTTGCCGCTTTCAATCCTGAAGCGGTATTGGGCGGTGCGGCCGGTATCGGTATGCGCGAGGCCGTCCGCTTCGGTGTGGCACGCGGCCTGTTTTCCAATGAGGCCGGTATGGGTTCGACCCCGCACGCTCATGCGACTGCCAACGTCAAACACCCTGTGCAACAAGGCATGGCTGCGTTTATCGGTATCTTTATCGATACGCTGATGGTCTGCACGGCAACAGCGCTGATTATCCTACTGACCGATGCCAACCTGTCCGGTGAAACCGGCGCTGCGGTTACCCAACTGGCGTTTAACAAAGCCTTCCCGGGTTTCGGTTCGCAACTGCTCGCCGTCTGTCTGACCTTCTTCGCCTTCACCACCATCATCGGTTGGTACTACTTCGGCGAATCCAATATCCGCTTCCTGTTCCGTGGCAAACACTTGGGCATCTACCGCGCACTGGTTTTGGTGGCCATCGTATTGGGTACCTTGGGCAAAGTGGATTTGGTTTGGAGTATGTCCGATATGTTCAACGGCTTTATGGTCTTGCCGAACTTAATCGCCCTCTTCCTGCTGCGTAAGGAAATCCGTGCGGTTTACGACGATTATCTGGCGCAAACCAAAGCAGGCAGAGAGCTGACCTACAACTATGAATTCCACGAATTTCACGACAAAAACCCAGATTAACGACAAACAAAAACCTCTCAGACAAACTGAGAGGTTTTTTATTTCAGGCCGAGACCTTTGCAAAATTCCCCAAAATCCC
>NZ_KV833347.1:381-2935 GCF_001837635.1 Neisseria sp. HMSC070H10 | reverse complement strand
AGCCGAGTATCTGGCCAAACAATACGATGACGGCCATACCGCGATTGACCCAATAACGGGGAAATTCAATCCCAATCTTCTGCCCGAACACATTAAGGAAGAGATCAAAGCGCAGACCGGGGCGCTTGCTTCGGTGGTAGGTGCGGCGGGCGGCAGTCTGAACGGCACCAGCGGCACAAACACCAATGCCCTGTTCAATGCGCAAGTAGGGGGCGTGTTGGCGCAGAATGCGGTGGAGAATAATGCCCTAAACCGTTTGGACGGATTCACACCCGGCGAACGAAGCCTGAGAGCCAGAGCAGATAAGATCTACCAAAACAATCCAAAGGGCAAAGACCTTTACATCCGCTCTTACGAAGCCTATGAATTAAAAGCATACTATCTGGCAGCCAAAGAGATTGTTGTAGGCACATGGGAGAGCATACGCCACCCGTGGGACAATACCATTGTTCCATTGGCTGAAGCCGTTTCCAGTCCCGTGCAAACAGTCAACAAAGTTGTGATGTCCTACGAAAACTGGAAAGCGGTTCGCGACGAAGCATATATCAGCGATCCACAACTTGCAGGCAGAATGGACGCAATGTTTGATGCCCGGGTTGGAGCCAATGCAGCATTTATGGTTGTCAGCGGCGGGACGGCATCTGCCATTGTCCGCTCGCCTGCCGCCGCAAAGGTAGTGAAGAGTGCCGGGAATTTAAGCAAAAAAGGCCTGACTTTAGTTTACATAAACGGCAAACTCAAATTCGGGCCAAGCAGTCTGCCGTCTTCGGCATTGAAAGCGCCTGTTCCCATTGTCCGCAAGGCCGAGGCTCCGCCCGGAAAAGCTGTGCCTGTCGGCGAAGCCCGCATTCCCCAAAGCCCCCAAGCGGTAAAAGGAACAACCGTTACCCTGTCGCAGGAACAACGCCTAGCCAACGGAGAGCTGATACCGAAAGGCTCTGTGGTAACGTGGTCGGACAATGCGGTGAAGGTGGTGCGGCCTGATGGGAAAAAGCGGAGATTTAATAGTCGGGATTGGGAACAGAAGGCATTGCCGAAACCGCAACTACCGAAAGATTACAGAGATGACATCAACATAGGGAGAAATAATCCTAGATTTAATCAGCAACGGCATGAAAAAATCGAATCCCACAACCCAAACAGAATAGAGGAGATACGCCAACGTAATGCCGTTTCTTCTGCAGAAAGGCAGGCTGATGCATTAAAAAGGATGCAAACGTCTGGCCGCACCCGCCTGCCTGGGCAGCCACAAAAAGGAAAACCCGGCGCTGCTAGAGAAATGTCCTCTTCAGACAATCCGAATCAAACAGCCGAGGCTTTTGCACGTCGATATTTAGGCAGGAAACCTACACTAATGGAACGAGTCGAAGGTGAAAAATTATACGGAGGTAAATGTGTGGGCTGTTGGAAAGCGCAAATGCCGGACGGAACCTTTGTGGTGTATAGGCCAGCAGGTAATGCTTCTATGACCAAGGGAACTACTGCGTCTGTTGATATTAATAACCCAACATTAAATAACTTAAATATTAATTTAAAAGGCAAGCCAACAGAGTTAAAATTTAAATTCCCTGCTAGATAAGGATGTTTTAATGAATTTAGAGACAGCAGAAAATATTCAATGCGAATTTGAGTATTTAGCATTAGATGGTTATTTTCCAATGCATTTTGCATCGCATGGTCAAGGAAACAAAGATTGGCAATTTGCAGTTGAATTCATATATAGATTATTAATATGTCAATTAGCAACTCTTGAACCTATCAACTTTGAAACGAAAAATGATATTTTAGACTTTTGCCATAATTTAGCAAAACAAAGTCCTTTTAATAATGATAATGAGGTGTGGTATCAGGGGGAAATTGTATTAACAAAAAAAGGGATAGATTTAATAAAGGAATATATTCCAGAGGCGTTTGAAGAGTGGAATGGAAAGAAATTTGAATTAAACATTCCTTTCATTAAAACATTAAAAAATATATTTGTTAATTATGAGGTAGCATGGGATGAGAATAATCCACTATTCCCCATTATATCTTTTAAATATTGAATAAGCGGCATATAGGACAAAAAAGGGGCTAGAAGCCCCTGCAAGCCTTATCCTGCAAGACTTTAAGCGGAGTCGAAGGTTTTGAACACAAAAAATTCCCTTTTTGCTGCCAAAACAAGTCAAAAAGAACGGCAGGCAAACCGGCAGGCAGTGTTAAAATTAATTAATTTTTTCAGAAGGGTAAACTTATGAGAATAAATGAACGACAAGCATCTGCTATTCAGGATGAGACCTTTGCAAAAAAGCTCTTCCCCCGACAGCCGAAATCTAAACAAAGATTTTCGGCTGTTTTTGTTTCAAAGATCCACTAATTCTACTCAAATACCCCCTTAATCCCCTCTTAGATACCTGATAATCAGGTATCCGGGCCACCTTTTAGGCGGCAACAGGCACACTTAGCCTGTTGGCGGCTTTCAACAGGTTCAAACATATCGCCTTCAGATGGCTTTGCGAACTCACTTTGCTCAGTCCGAAGTAGGCTGCCCGGGCATAGCGGAATTTACGGTGCA
>NZ_KV833347.1:0-281 GCF_001837635.1 Neisseria sp. HMSC070H10 | reverse complement strand
GGGTCTTCGACAAATATCGGTTACGTTTGGTTTGTACTTCCGTCAGCGGATGGTTGCGGTGGGCTTTGCGCATAATGCCATCCTGCAGCCGATGCTCTTTCAGATGTTGCCGGTTTTCCTCACTGTCATAGCCTTTGTCGGCATAGACGGTCGTACCTTTGGGCAGTCCTTCCAATAAAGGCAACAGGTGTTTACACTCATGGGCATTTGCAGGAGTAATGTGCAGTTTCTCGATATAGCCTTCCGTATCGGTACGGGTATGTTGTTTGTAACCGAGTTTG
>NZ_KV833346.1:0-44906 GCF_001837635.1 Neisseria sp. HMSC070H10 | reverse complement strand
AGCTGAAAAACGTGAAGGGCATCGGTGATGCGGTGCTGAACAAGTTAAAGGCGGAGGCGACGGTTTCTTCTGCCGCGCCTAAGGCCGCACAGCCTGCCGTGAAAAAATAAGCCTGACGGACGTTTGTGCCGTATATGCCGCCCAGAGGCTGAACCGTTTGCCGGTTCGGGTTGATGGGCGGCTTTGTATGGGCAGTGGCAATGAAGACTTGGAGCAATGGGGGCTTTTATTGGGCAATAACTGAAAATACCGAATCCCTGTGCTTGGGTTTCAGCTGTGGAGTACCGAGGGTTATTTTGCAAAGGTATCAGGCCGTCTGAAAACTTGAAAGAATCTGAAAACTTGAAAGAAGCAGCCGTCTGTTAAATATGCGATAATGCGGAAGATTTCATGGGTGTGGTAGGAACATGGTTGTGATTGTCCGACGGGGATGATGTCGGGTAATGATGGAATCGGTTTGCTTGAAACGCCCGCCTATTGCGGGCTTTTTTATGGGAAGGAATGGTCATGCCTAATCCGCTTTATCGGCAACATATTATTTCAATTTCAGATTTGACGACAGAGCAGCTCGAATTGCTGCTTCAGACGGCCTTGAAGTTGAAAAAGCAGCCTCGTGAAGATTTGCTTGAAGGCAAATTGATTGGTTCGTGCTTTTTTGAACCGTCCACCCGTACTCGTTTGTCTTTTGAAACGGCGGTACAGCGTTTGGGTGGGAAAGTTATCGGTTTTTCCGATGGTGCAAATACCAGCGCGAAAAAGGGTGAAACGCTCGCAGATACTGCGAGGATTATTTCCAGCTATACGGATGCGATTATTCAGCGACACCCGAAAGACGGTGCGGCCCGTGTGGTGGCCGAGTTTTCGAGCGTACCTGTGATTAATGCCGGCGATGGTACCAACCAACATCCGAGCCAGACTCTTTTGGATTTGGTAACGATTTATGAAACACAAGGTAGTTTGAGCAATTTGAAGATTGCGATGGCCGGCGATTTGAAATATGGCCGTACGGTACATTCATTATGTCAGGCGCTGAAGCGTTGGGGTTGTGAGTTTGCATTTGTTTCCCCTCCCAGCTTGGCAATGCCGGACTATATCACTGAAGAGCTGGAAGAGGCCGGTTGCCCTTATCAAATTTTGTCCGGCTTGGAAGAAGCGGTCGAATGGGCGGATATTTTGTACATGACCCGCGTTCAGCGCGAACGTTTTGATGAGCAGGAATTTGCCAAAATCCAGGGTAAATTCAATCTTGATGCGTCAATGCTGGCAAATGCCAAACCCAATTTGCGCGTCTTGCATCCTTTACCGAGGGTAGATGAAATTCATCCGAATGTGGATAAAACACCTCATGCCTATTATTTTGAACAGGCAACCAACGGTGTGTATGCACGGATGGCAATTTTGTCTTTGGTATTGAACGAAGAAGTTTAAGGAGCGAAAGATGGAAAACTCAAAACTCAGCGTTGAAGCGATCGAACAAGGTACGGTGATTGACCATATTCCTGCCGGTAAAGGCTTGGCCATTTTAAGACAATTTAAGCTGCTGCATTATGGCAGCGCGGTTACGGTCGGTTTTAATTTGCCCAGCAAAACGCAGGGCAGCAAAGATATTATCAAAATCAGCGGTGTGTGGTTGGATGCCAATGCAGCCAACCGTTTGGCTTTATTTGCCCCTGAAGCAGTGGTAAACAAAATCGATCGGTTTAAGGTGGTTGAGAAACAGCATTTGTCATTGCCGGACGAGATTTCGGAAGTGTTCCGCTGCCCGAATACTAATTGTGCCAGTCATGGCGAGCCGGTCATCAGTCGCTTTTATGTCCGTTCACATAATGGTCAGACGCGTTTGAAATGCCATTATTGCGAAAAAACCTTCTCGCGTGATTCGGTTGCCGAAGCCTGATAAAAATCTCAGGCCGTCTGAAAATACGGCTATACGGTTTGAGTTGTCTGCTTGATACATTAGTTTCATAAAAAGCAAGATATTAAGCAAATTGCGTTAAAATTACGTTAAAATAATGCCTTCCGGGTTGATGACATTATTCGCCCGAAAGGCATTATTTTTTAATAACATGATACGAAATGTAGGAAAACTCATGCACTCATCCATACAAAGCCGGTTTGCCCCAATTTTATACGTTTTGATTTTCTTTGCCGGATTTTTAGCCGCACAAGTTTGGTTTAATCAGCAAGCCTATTTGACCAACCTTCCCCTTTTGGTCACTGCCATTTCTGCCGTTGCATTGGTTTGGTTGATTTGGGCTGTTGTCTCTGCGCAATCCAAAGCAAAAAGCAAAATGTTGCACCGTGAGCAGCTGATTCAAAAAGAGAGCATTCATCCTGTTTTGCATGCGACATTGCAACGTTCTGATGGACAAACGGATTTATTGGTTTTGGTTGTCCGCAATAGCGGTAAGGGCTTGGCGAAGAATGTGCATTTTGAAGTAGAGCCTTTGCCTGATCACTTGCCGAGCAAGCTGGTTGCCGATGCAGTTATGCAGTTGGAAATGTTTTCCGGCGGTGTAGATATGCTGGCATCGGGCGAATTGTATGGTAGCGTGTTTGCAAGTATGTTGGCGCTGGCTGCCGAATTGCCAGATCAGACATTTGGTGGCGTGTTGAAACTGAAGGCCACTTATGAAAATGCCTTTGGCGATCAATGCACTTCTGAAAGTGTCTTGGATTTGGGCATACTGAATTTCAATTTGTTAGAAATTAAATCCAGTGGCGAGCAAAAGCCCCGCAAGAAATTGTTGTATTGATATTCAAAATATGCAGGCCGTCTGAAACCGAAATACTTGGTTTCAGACGGCCTGTTGTTATTTTTCAAATGATTTTTGAAGAAAAAGAGGCGTATCGGGTATAATAATCAAAGAATTCGAAACGGATTGTCAGGATCGGCAAGCCGTCTCATCATTGTCGTATTTCAAAACCTTACTGATATTTTTTCAATAATCTGTTGCTATGTATCGGAACTTTTTCTGATGTTGGCACTGGCGAAATATTCCTTCAGCCATTTACTCTCAGGAAGCTGCTTATGTTAGTGTGTAATCCTTATGAAGTTGTGATCCATGGTACGACCAGCAAAGGCAAGATTTTCCGACCAAGCGACTGGGCGGAGCGCCTGTGCGGTATTTTGTCTTCCTTTACTAAAGACAACCGCCTTTCCTATTCGAATTGGGTGCGCCCTATTTTGGTGGATAATGTCCGTTGTGTAGCGGTCGATAAAAAGTTGGAAGAAGACAATCCGCAAATGTTCCGTTTCTTGATGGACTTTGCGGCGGATAATGATTTACGCGTGATTGACTGCAAAGCCTTGCTTAAAGAGCAAGAGAGCAAACAGCAGGGCGAAGTGCCGGTCGAGCGCGTTTTGTTGGCGCAGGCGATTGAAGAAAAACATGCCGCCGAGCGTGCGGAAACGGCCAATGCGCAGCCTGAGCCTCAAGCTGCCGCGCTAGTGGTCGGCGTATTGCGTGAAATTCCGCCGGAAGAAACTGCAACCGCTTTTGCGGCACTGAGTATTTTGCGTTCTTCTTTGACCGATATTCACCGTTTCGTCGAACAAATCAACGAGCATCAACGCAAAACCGGCTACCGTCTGCTGGGTATTTTTGAAGAAGGCAAACAAAATGCCGTAGCCGTATGCGGTTTCCATACTGCACATAACTTGGCCAGTGGTTACCATATCCATATTGATGATCTCGTAACCATGCCGCAATGCCGCCAAAAAGGTTATGCTTCACGCTTGTTGGAAGAAGTACGTAAAATCGGTGCGGAAACGGGTGCGACCAAAATCCATCTGAATGTCCATGTGAACCATGACCGAGCAGATGCTCATCGTCTCTACTTCAAAAACGGATTTGAAATTTGTGCGTACCATTTCCGTTGCGATCCGAAATAATTTTTGTGGAAAGAAGGAATCCAATGCTGAAGATTTTAACTGTGGTTGTTTTGACACTGAGCTTGGCGGCCTGCGCATCAGGCAGCGGAGGCAGCTCGCAAATGTTGAGATTAAGGCCGGTGTAGAAACCAGCCATCAACGTTGAGATATATAATGACAAGGCCGTCTGAAATAGGTTTTCCTGTTTCAGACGGCCTTTTTGCAGCTTGATTAGAGGGTCGTGGAGGTGTCGTCAGCGGCAACAGTCCGATGCAGGCGATACCAATTGTACAGGCGCAAGATGCACAAGAAAGCGATGATGGGCATGCAGGCTGCGGTAACCAGATAACGCGGGTTGCTGAAGTTTAAAACATTGCGACCGGAAAGCAGCGACAAAGCGGCATGCAACCATTCCCACAAAGACGAAATGCTGAATGCCAAAACAGCCAACAGGCCGAGGGTTCGGAAAATGCCGATGGGCAGAATTTGTTGGCGCAATACGGCGCGGTTGAGTTGGAACAAGACAATCAAGCCGAAGCCGATAATGCAGACCATGCCGCCGTTGGCGACGATTTGCAGGCTGTTGAAGGCAATGTCGGGCGTAACGGAAATGGTACCGGACTGGTTGGCGGCGGTTTGTTGCAAATTTAAGCCTTGCATGACATTGAGTACGAAACCGTAAATCAGGTCAGCCAAAACGATGCCGATGGGTAGCGGAGTCAAAAAACGTTTCATGGATCAGTTGAGTATTCTATTAGTATGAGGGAGGCCGTCTGAAAATTAAAAATGACGACGTGAGAGTGTATTGTATCCGATAGAAAAGTAGGTTAATGCAAAAATAAATTTAGTTTAAGTCAGAGAATGATGTAATTTTACGCCAACATTATTGCATTAAGAGTACAATCTTCTTCATTATCAAACGTGAAATCAACAGGAAAGGACGTTTACATGAGCCAATTGCAACGTGATTTAACCCGTATCAGCCACAATACCAAAATTGTCGCCACATTGGGTCCGGGCAGCAACAATGTACAATTGTTGGAAGACATGATCCGTGTCGGCGGCCTTAATGTCGTCCGTTTCAATTTCAGCCACGGTACTCCGGAGTTTCATGAAGAAAATGCCCGTATCGTACGCGAAGCCGCGAAACGTGCGGGTCAGGAAATCGCCATTCTTGCCGACTTGCAAGGGCCTAAAATCCGCGTGGGCAAAATTGCAGGCGGCAGCATCGAGCTGAATAAGGGTGAAACCTTGATTTTGGATGCCACACTTGAAGGCGAAGGCACACGTGAAGCGGTGGGTTTGGACTACCGTGATTTGCCGAATGACGTCGCTGCCGGCGATGTTTTGTGGCTGGACGACGGCCTGTTGACGTTGACCGTTGAAGCGGTTGAAGGAGGTAAGATTATTACAAGGGTAGAAAACAGCCATGTGCTGAAAAGTAACAAAGGTATCAATAAACGCGGCGGCGGCCTGTCTGCCGGTGCATTGACCGAGAAAGACTTCCGCGACCTGAAAACCGCGATTGCTATTGGTTGTGACTACCTCGCCATCAGCTTTGTAAAATCCGCCGAAGATTTGCACATTGCACGCGCCAAAGTCGAAGAAGAAATGAAAGGCAGTACAGCCGTACGCCCCGGGTTGGTTTCCAAAATTGAGCGCGTAGAAGCCATTGAAAATCTGGACGAAATCATCCTTGCCAGCGACGGTATTATGGTTGCCCGCGGCGACTTGGCAGTGGAAGTCGGCCATGCCGCCGTACCTGCCCTACAAAAACGCATGATCCGCCGCGCCCGTGAGTTGCGCCGCTTCAGTATTACGGCAACTCAAATGATGGAATCGATGATTACCAACCCCGTACCGACCCGCGCGGAAGTCAGCGACGTGGCCAACGCGGTATTGGACGGTACCGATGCGGTGATGTGTTCCGCCGAAACCGCCGTCGGCGCGTATCCGTTTGAAACCGTCAGCCAAATGGCGATTATTTGTGCGGCTGCGGAAAAAGAACAAGATTCGCTCAACGGCGTTGCCGAACAGGTCGAGTATCCCGAAGCCGTCAGCACCAACTTGGCGATTGCCGGCGGTGCGGTCAGCGTGGCGCGAGCAGTTCACGCCAAAGCCATCGTTGCCCTGACTGAAAGCGGTTCGACCGCCTTCGAAGTCAGCCGCCACAACATCACCCTGCCGATTTTTGCCCTGACGCCGAGTGTTTCAGCGCAACGCCGCATGGCGATGTACCGCGGTGTACGTCCGTTGATTTTGGCAACCAGTACCGATCACGATACCGCGCTGAACGAAGTGGAAGCCATGCTGGTAGAACACAAAATCCTCCAAAGCGGCGACCAATACATCATCACCAGCGGTTCGCAAATGCGCGAATCCGGTTCGACCAATACGCTGGAAGTGTTGCAGGTTAAATAATTGCAGTGATCCGATGATTGGAAAAGCAGGCTGTTTTAGCCTGCTTTTTTTGTGTAAAAAAAGAAAAGATTAGGCAAAAATAATGATGTAGTATAGAATTGAGTGCCTATACTAAATCAATAAAGGACGTTTCAGACGGCCTTTTTCTTTGTCCGCTACTTTCACGGTAAACCAAAATGATTCATTTCAATCTGAAAAAAACAGCATTTATTTTAAGCGCAGCACTGTTATCTACCGCCGTCCAAGCCTCCGGCTACCACTTCGGCACACAATCCGTTAACGCACAAGGCACGGCCAACGCCGCCGCCGCCGAAGCTGCCGATGCCTCAACCATTTTCTACAACCCGGCTGGTTTGAGCAAAATCGACAGCAGCCAAATTTCCGTCAACGCCAATATCGTTTTCCCAAGCATTCATTATGAGGCAGAATCTGCGAAACACTTCCGAACGGGTGCCGATGTCAGCGGCTCGACCAGCGGCAAAATTACCGAAACCACCGTTGCTCCGCACGTTTATGGCGCGTACAAAGCCAGCGACGATGTAACTTTGGGTTTGGGCGTGTACGTTCCTTTCGGATCGGCAACCGAATACGAAAAAGATTCCGTCTTGCGCCACAACATCAACAAACTGGGTTTGACCACCATCGCCATCGAGCCGGTAGTCGCGTGGAAACTGAATGAGCAGCACGCTGTTGGTGCCGGTTTGATTGCCCAATATTCCAAAGCCGAATTGCGTAAATACTCCGACTGGGATGCTTCCGGCGCCATCAGTCAGTTGGCCAGCGGCTTGGCTTCCCGTCAAGCAGGCCGTCCCGTTGCTGTCGATGCGACCGGCAAAGCTGACGGTCATGCCGATGTAAAAGGCCACGATTGGGGCTTCGGCTATCAACTGGCGTGGATGTGGGACATCAACGAGCGCGCACGCGTGGGTGTGAACTATCGTTCCAAAGTATCGCATACGCTGAAAGGCACTGCCGATTGGGAAGCTGACGGCGCATATGCAAAACGCGCTTGGGATTTGGGTGCAATGGCAGCACGCGGTTATGTGCCGAACGAAAAAGCCAGCGTAAAAATCGTCACGCCTGAGTCTTTGTCTGTTCACGGTATGTACCGCGCCACCGACAAAACCAACCTGTTCGGCGATGTGACTTGGACGCGCCACAGCCGCTTCAACAAAGCCGAGCTGGTGTTTGAAAACACCAAAAAAGTTGTCAACGGCCAATCTGACCGTACCGTCATCACGCCTAACTGGCGCAACACTTATAAAGTTGCATTCGGCGGCTCTTACCAAGTTACCGAACCATTGCAACTGCGTGCCGGTATCGCTTTCGACAAATCACCGGTTAAAAGCGCCGAAGACCGCATGAACAGCCTGCCTGACGGCAACCGTATCTGGTTCTCCGTCGGTGCCAAATATCAACTGGGTAAAAACCATGTTATCGATGCGGCGTATAGCCATATCCACATCAATGACACGGTTTACCGCACCGGCAAAGCCAGCGGCAACGACGTAGACAGCCGCGGTGCATCCTCTGCCCGCTTCAAAAATAAAGCGGACATCTTGGGCTTGCAATACACTTACAAATTCAAATAATCGGATTTGAGTTGTGGATAAAAAGGCCGTCTGAAGATTTCAGACGGCCTTTTTGTTGGCAGGAACAGATGGAGCAATCAACAGGTAAAAATAGTGTGTTGGGCTTTTCATATTTCTGCTTGGAATGGCAGAGCGGAAAAACGATAGAAAAGGGAATAGCCGATAAATAGCTGAAGACATGAGATATTGTTTGCGCTTTAAACAACGTGTTATAGATTTTATTTATTCTGATGGGCAGCAATCAAAAGGCCGTCTGAAAAACATGTTTTCAGACGGCCTTTATTTATCGAATCGCTGCTAAAAAAGCTCAATCAGCTGCGGACTTCCAGTTCGATTTCTCTTTCCTGTTCGTCTTCAGCCGGTTTGTCCATGGTTTTTTCATCGGCTATATTGTCCAAATCGCGGCCGGGTTCGGAGGCGGTATCGCCGATGGAAACGCTGTTCAGGCTTTCCAAAATAATGGCTGAGGCCAGATGGTCGGATGTGCGGTACACCATTGCCAAACCGATTTCTTCCGCCGGAATGGAAACCAATTCAACCGTATCTTTGTCTTTCGGCTTGCGAATCAGGTTGTTGGATAGATTGACACGGACTTGGCGGCCGCGTTTGTAGAGGCTGACCACAGTGCCTTTGTCCAAGCCGTCGAGTTCGCCTTTATCCAAAGTAATGGTTTGGAACTGGCCGGCTTCGCCCACGCCGTCGAAGATGGAAACGACTTTGGCCTGAATCGGACGGGCAGGGGCGTGTGGCATCACATTGAAGCTGTCGAGGCCTTCGGGCAGTTTCAGCAGATAGTTGTCTTTGCGGATTTCGGAAACGGCTTCTTCGATAACCAAAGGTTGCGCGGACTGGGTGCGCAGCTTCATGGCTTTGTTGACTTGGGTGTAATACTCGTTGCTTTTGAGTTTTTCGTCAGAAGCGCGGGTACGGTGTTCCAATGCGGAGTCGGTATAAGGCAGCGTGTTGGCGATGCCGCTGAACACGACTTCTTGGCCGAGGAATTTGCCGGTTTCCGGATCGGTAATGTTTTTATTGACGCGGTAGGTCAGGTAGCGGCCGGGTTCGGTCAGGCCGTATGCGTACACGCGGTTGCCTTGGGTGTAGAGGACGCGGTTGTCGGGGCCGGCAATCAGGCGCGGCGCGTTGGCGGTTTCTTCCGGAGCGATAATCTGCGGATGTTTCATGAACATGCGGTAGAGGTTGACGTTGACGGTCGGAATACCGTAGCCGGAAGTTTCGCGTACGCGCGGATGCAGTTTGATCACGGGAATGCCGTCTGAACGGGTTTGAGCGTGTTCAAAACCCAGTCGCGGCTGGCCGTTGACGTAGCGTAAAACCAACACCTGACCCGGATAGATTAGGTGCGGATTGCGGATGGCGTTGCGGTTGGCGCCCCAAAGGCGGTTCCATTGCCATGGGCTGTACAGATATTTACCGGAAATACTCCACAAGGTATCGCCGTTTTTAACGACGTAGCGTTGCGGCGCATTGGGGCGGATTTTTAAAGAAGCTGCCTGAGTGTGGGCAGAAATAGCCATGCCTGCTATGCAAAGCAGGGTTATAATACGTTGTTGCATAACCGTTCCCCTTGAAATCGATTCGGTTTGTCTTCAGATGATAAACAGAGAAGGCTGGAGTTTGCGAAACTGCCGCCCATTCATCAATACGATAACGAACGGCCTCCGTCGCGCTATCTTAACATTTTTCGGCGTTATTTTAGCATTAAATGTTGCTGTCATGACAGGAGATTGTGGCGGCGGAAACCGAATCTGTATGAAAATCACACATCAGTTTTATAAAACGAGAATATTATGGCTTTACTGAACATCCTCCAATACCCTGACGAGCGTTTGCACACGGTCGCCAAACCTGTTGAAAAAATCGACGAGCGCATCCAGACATTGGTTGCCGATATGTTTGAAACCATGTACGAAGCACGCGGTATCGGCTTGGCGGCCACTCAGGTCGACGTACACGAGCGCATTGTCGTGATGGATTTGACCGAAGACCGCAGCGAGCCGCGCGTGTTCATCAATCCCGTCATTGTCGAAAAAGACGGCGAGACGACTTACGAAGAAGGCTGTCTTTCCGTGCCGGGCATTTACGATACCGTGACCCGTGCCGAGCGCGTCAAAGTCGAGGCTTTGAACGAAAAAGGCGAGAAATTCACGCTGGAAGCAGACGGCCTGCTGGCAATCTGCGTGCAGCACGAATTGGACCACCTGATGGGCATCGTGTTTGTCGAACACTTGTCGCAGCTGAAACAAGGCCGAATCAAAACCAAACTGAAAAAACGTCAGAAACACACCATCTGACCTGCGCATCGCTTAAAGGCCGTCTGAAAAGACAAAACAGAAGGCAGACTTCGGTTTTCAATCTTTCAGACGGCCTTTTCAGCTGAAACAGTTTGCCCAACGCGCCCATTCAAACCATTTCCACAAGGACACAACATGAAAGTCATCTTTGCCGGTACGCCCGATTTTGCCGCCGCCGCCTTGAAAGCCATCGCCGCCGCAGGTTTTGAAATTCCGCTGGTGTTGACCCAGCCCGACCGCCCCAAAGGCCGCGGCATGCAGTTGACCGCATCGCCGGTCAAACAGGCTGCCTTGGAATTGGGTTTGACTGTGGCGCAGCCGGAAAAGTTGCGCAATAACGCCGAAGCCCTGCAAATGCTCAAAGATACGGGCGCGGATGTGATGGTGGTGGCCGCGTATGGTTTGATTTTGCCGCAGGATGTGTTGGATACGCCCAAACACGGCTGCCTCAATATCCACGCATCGCTGTTGCCCCGTTGGCGCGGCGCAGCACCGATTCAACGTGCGATTGAAGCCGGCGACGCCGAAACCGGCGTGTGCATCATGCAGATGGACATCGGCTTGGACACTGGCGATGTAGTCAGCGAACACCGCTACGCCATTCAACCTACGGATACCGCAAACGAAGTGCATGACGCGCTGATGGGTTTGGGTGCGAAAGCGATTGTTGCCGACTTGCAGCGTCTGCAGGCTGAAGGCCGTCTGAACTCGGTTAAGCAGCCTGAAGAAGGTGTTACCTACGCCCAAAAATTAAGCAAAGAAGAAGCGCGTATCGATTGGAATCAAAGCGCGCACATTATCGAACGCAAAATCCGCGCCTTTAACCCCGTACCTGCCGCATGGGTCGAGTATCAAGGCAAACCGATGAAAATCTGGCGAGCCGAAGTCGTGGCCAAACAGGGTAAGGCAGGCGAAGTATTGTCTTGCACTTCAGACGGCCTGCTGGTGGCGTGCGGTGAACACGCGCTGAACATTATTGAATTGCAGCCTTCCGGCAGCAAACGCATGAGCATACAGGCATTTGCGGCAGGCCGGACGATTGAAGTCGGAACGGTTTTGTAACAGGCTGGAAATCAACGTAGAGGAAAGAAAACAATGGCTGTTTTTGAAGTGGTCGAGGGCGATATTACCCGATTGGCAGTCGATGCGATTGTCAATGCCGCCAATTCATCGCTGTTGGGCGGTGGCGGCGTAGACGGTGCGATACACCGCGCCGCGGGCAAAGAGCTGCTGGACGAGTGCCGTACTTTGGGCGGTTGCCGCACAGGCGAAGCCAAAATAACCAAAGGCTATCGTTTGCCTGCGCGTTATGTCATCCATACGGTCGGGCCGGTATGGTTTGGCGGACAACAAAATGAAGAGGCAAAATTGGCACAATCCTACGCCAATTCCTTGCTGCTTGCCCAGAAACACAATCTCCACAGCATCGCCTTTCCGTGCATCAGCACTGGTGTGTACCGCTTCCCGGCCGAAGCCGCCGCGCGTATCGCTTTGGAGAGTTTGAAACAAACCCTGCCGCAATGTCCGGCAGTGGAAAAAATCATCTTTTGCTGTTTTTCCAAAACAGATGCCGAATATTATCGGGCATTGCTGGCAGCCGAACAGGCCGTCTGAAATCCTCCGAACACTTGAAATCAAATATGAATCAGAAAGCAAAAATATGAGTATGTCCCTCGCCCAAAAACTGGCCGCCGACAGCGTTGCCGCGGTTGCCGAAGGGCGCAATCTTCAGGATGTCTTGGCTGAAATCCGCGCAGCGCATCCGCAGCTGACGGCGCAGGAAAACGGCACGTTGCAGGATATTGCCTACGGTTGCCAACGTTATTTGGGCAGTTTGAAGCACATGCTTGGTCAGATGCTGAAGAAGCCGATTGACAATCCGCAGCTTGAAAGCCTGCTTTTGGCGGCGATGTACCAACTGCATTACACGCGCAATGCGCCTCATGCCGTGGTCAATGAGGCGGTGGAAAGTATTGCCAAAATCGGCCGCGGCCAGTTTCGCTCGTTTGCCAATGCGATTTTGCGCCGCTTTTTGCGTGAACGCGACAAACTCGCGGCTTCCTGCAAAAAAGACGATGTGGCGAAACACAACCTGCCGGTGTGGTGGGTGGCTTACTTGAGAAACCATTATCCAAAACATTGGCACAACATCACCACTGCGCTGCAATCGCATCCGCCGATGACTTTGCGCGTCAACCGCCGACACGGCAATGCCGAAAGCTATTTGGAAAAACTGGCTGCGGAAGGTATTCCGGCCAGGGCGTTGGACGAATACGCCGTGATGTTGGAAGAAGCCGTGCCGGTAAGCCGCCTGCCCGGTTTTTCAGACGGCCTGGTGTCGGTGCAGGATTTTGGTGCGCAACGTGCTGCCTATTTGTTGAACCCGAAAGACGGCGAACGTATTCTCGATGCCTGCGCGGCGCCGGGCGGTAAGACGGGCCATATCTTGGAACTGGCAGATTGTCATGTTACCGCTTTGGATATAGACGAAGGCCGTCTGAACAGGGTAAAGAGCAATCTTGACCGTTTAGGCTTTCAAACGGCCTCTTTGGCTTGTGCCGATGCGCAGGACTTGACAGCGTGGTATGATGGTAAGACCTTTGACGCTGTCTTGGCCGATGTGCCGTGTACCGCTTCGGGTGTGGCGCGCCGCAATCCCGACGTCAAATGGCTGCGCCGACCGACCGATGCCGTCAAAACCGCACGCCAACAGGAAGCATTATTAGACGCGCTGTGGCAGACCCTGACGAAAAACGGCAGGATGTTGCTGGCTACCTGCTCGGTCTTTGTCGAAGAAAACGACGGTCAGTTGCAAAAATTTCTTAACCGCCATGCCGATGCCGAGTTGATCGAGTCGCATGTGCTCTTACCGAACAAACATCAAGATGGCTTTTATTACGCGCTTATTAAAAAGCAGTAAAACGCTGATTGTACCGCTCTTGCTCGCCGTGTCGCTGAATGCGGCGGGCGAGGGCATCAGTGCGACCCGTGCCGAGGCAAAGCTGACTCATGCCGGACAGCTTTCCGTCAGCAGCCGTTTCCGCACCGACCTGCCCGACCAGCTTAAAGAAGCACTCAAACAGGGCGTCCCCCTACATTTCAATTTGAGTTGGCAGCTGTCAGCGCCGTCCATGTCGTCTTATAAATTCAAGTTCGACCAGCTGCTCAACAACGACAGCACGATTCAATATAAATTGTCCTTCCATCCGCTGACCAACCGCTATCGCGTTACCGTCGGTACGTTTTCTACCGAGTACGACACGCTTGAGACAGCTTTGCGCGCAGTGGGCGCGGTCGCGAATTGGAAGGTTTTGTCCAAGGGCGCGCTGAGTGATGTGGCCGCCAAAGACACGAAGGCTGAAATCCGCCTGCTGCTGACAACCGCCAAGCTGCCCAAACCGTTCCAAATCAATGCCCTGACGTCTAAAAACTGGCATTTGGATTCGGGTTGGAAATCCTTGTCGGTCGTGCAGGAGTAAACCATGCGCCGCTTTCTTCTGATTGCCGCCGTATTCGCCGTAGTTTTGTTGTACGGTCTGACTGTTGCAACGGGCAGCAGCAACGTGTTGTCCGATTATTTCTGGTGGATTGTCGCCTTGTGCGGCTTGCTGTTGCTGGTGTTGGCAGCGGTGTTGGTGCGCTATGTCGTGCTTTTGATGCGCGACAACAGCAAAAGCGTGTTCGGTTCGCAGATTGCGCGTCGGCTGTCGGGGATGTTTACCTTGGTTGCCGTATTGCCGGGCGTGTTTTTGTTCGGTATTTCCGCCCAGTTTATTAATGGTACGATTAATTCTTGGTTTGGCAACGATACCCATGAGGCTCTAGAGCGCAGCTTAAACTTGAGCAAATCCGCGCTGAACTTGGCGGTGGACAACGCTGTCAGCAACGCCACGCCGGTGCAAATCGACTTAATCAGCGCCGCTTCGCTGGACGGCAATTTGGGGCAAACGCTGACCCAATCCGCACTTACTGCCGACTTTGCCCAGCTGGCGCTTTATAACGCGACCACCCATAAAGCCGAGAAAAGCATCAATCCCTTGAAACTAAATCAACCCGAGCTTAACAAAGAAGGATGGGAGCAGCTGGAGCAGACCGGCTCGGTACGCAGCTTGGAAAACATCGGCGGCGTGCTGTATGCTCAAGGTTGGATGCTGATCGGTACGCATAAAAATCAGGATTATGCGTTGTTTTTCCGTCAGCCGATTCCGAAAGATGTTGCCCAAGATGCGACGCTGATTGAAGCGGCCCGCGCCAAATACGCCGAGCTGAGTTATACCAAAAAAGGCCTGCAAACCTTTTTCCTGTCCACGCTGTTGGTCGCGACATTGTTGGCCATCTTTTTGGCGCTGGTGATGGCTTTGTATTTTGCCCGCCGTTTTGTGGCGCCGGTGTTGTCGTTGGCAGAGGGCGCGCGGGCGGTGGCTCAGGGCGACTTCAGCCAGACCCGGCCGGTATTCCGCAATGACGAGTTCGGCCGTTTGACCCAATTGTTCAACCACATGACCGAGCAATTATCGATTGCCAAAGAGGCGGACGAGCGCAACCGTTTGCGTGAAGAAGCCGCCCGCCATTATTTGGAATGCGTGTTGGAAAGTTTGACCACAGGCGTGATTGCTTTGGATGCCAATGGCCGTCTGAAAACCTTTAACAAGGCTGCCGAACAGATTTTGGGCGTTTCGCTGGTGTCTTTGTGGGGCAGCAACTGGCATCAATGGCACGGCAAATCGCCGCAGCAAACCCTGTTGGCCGATGTGTTTGCCGCCATTAATGAAACCGCCGACAGCGACAAACCCGTCCAAGTCGAATATGCCGCGCCCGACGATGCCCGAATCTTATTGGGCAAAGCTACCATCCTGCCGGAGGATAACGATAACGGCGTGGTGATGGTGATTGATGACATTACCGTCTTAATGCGGGCGCAAAAAGAGGCCGCATGGGGTGAAGTGGCGAAACGTTTGGCGCACGAAATCCGCAATCCGCTCACGCCTATCCAGCTTTCCGCCGAGAGATTGGCATGGAAATTGCATGATAAACTTGATGAACAAGACGCCCAAATCCTCAGCCGTTCAACCGATACTATCGTCAAACAGGTTGCCGCGTTGAAAGAAATGGTCGAAGCGTTCCGCAACTATGCACGTGCGCCGTCGCTGAATTTAGAAAAACAAGATTTAAACGGTTTGGTGTCGGAAGTATTGGTATTATATGAGGCCGACGCGTGCAAGTTTAATGCACGGCTCAGCGCCGATGCCCTGCCGATTGTTGCCGATACGACGACGATGCGCCAAGTGTTGCATAACCTATTTAAGAATGCCGCAGAAGCGGCAGAGTCGGACGAAGCGCCTCAAGTAAACGTCGAAACAGGGCGCGAAGGCGGACAGGTTTTCCTGACCGTCTGCAACAACGGTAAAAGTTTCAGCAAAGAAATGCTGCACAATGCTTTTGAGCCGTACGTTACCGACAAACCGACAGGAACGGGGCTGGGTTTGCCCGTTGTGAAAAAAATTATCGAGGAGCATGGCGGCCGTATCAGCCTGAGCAATCAGAACAGCGGCGGCGCGTGTGTCAAAATAGCTTTACCGGAAATGGCAGAAACTTATGCGAAGCAGTGATATTTTGATTGTAGATGATGAAGTAGGCATCCGCGACCTGCTCTCCGAAATCCTTCAAGATGAAGGCTATACCGTCACTTTGGCTGAAAATGCCGAAGAAGCGCGCCAATTGCGTTATCAAACGCGTCCGGCCATGGTGTTGCTGGACATTTGGATGCCCGATTGCGACGGCATCACTTTGTTGAAAGAGTGGGCGAAAAACGGCCAACTCAATATGCCTGTGGTGATGATGAGCGGCCATGCCAGCATCGACACCGCGGTTGAGGCCACCAAAATCGGCGCGCTCGATTTTCTGGAAAAACCGATTGCCCTGCAAAAACTCTTGTCCGCAGTAGAACGCGCCTTGAAACATGGCGAAGTTCAGACGGCCTCCGGCATGACTTTGGATAAACTGGGCAACAGCCCCGTTATTCAAGAAATGAACGGCAGTATTGAAGCGGCCGCCAAACACAACCGCCCGCTGTTGTTGGCCGGTGAGGCTGGCTCGCCGTTTGAGATTGTCGCCCGCTATCTGCATAAAAGCGGTACGCCTTGGGTGGCAACCGACCGTGTCGAACACATTGTCGATACGCCGTTGGAGTTGTTGCAAAAAGCATCGGGCGGTATTTTGTATGTCGGCGATATTGCCCGTTACAGCAAAAATATCCAAAACGGCATTGCTTTCTTGCTTGAAAAAGCCGACCGCTACAATGTCCGTGTGATTGCTTCATGCGGCTTTAAACGCGGTGAGAGCGCTGATGACGTTGTTGCCGGCCGACTGGCGGAGCTGTTGAAAGAGTGCATCAATGTTCCTTCTTTGCGCAGCCAACCGGACGATATCGTCTTTTTAATCAACCGCATCATGACCGATTTGGCCGAAAGTCAAAAAATCCAGCCGGTAAAATTCAGCGATAGCGCGTTGGTGGTTTTGCGCCAATACGATTGGCCGGGCAATTACGACCAGCTTGCCGAAACAGTGAAAAACATCATGTTGGAATCGGACGGCAAAGAAGTGGACGATCAGGCTGTTGCCGTGGCTTTGGGTCAGAAGGAAAACGCGACGGCGACAGAAATCATCGGTGGCTTCAATTTCAATATGCCTTTGCGCGAATTGAGGGAAGAAGTCGAGCGCCGCTACTTTGAGTACCACATCGCCCAAGAAGGCCAAAATATGAGCCGCGTGGCGCAAAAGGTCGGTTTGGAGCGTACACACCTTTACCGCAAACTCAAACAACTCGGTATCAGCGTATCGCGCCGCAGCGCCGACAAATCCGAAGAATAAGCGCAATATCGGTTCAAACACAAAAGAGGCCGTCTGAAAGCCATCAGGTTTTTCAGACGGCATCGTCATTTGACGGTTTGCTTAGACAAGCAATACTTTATAAAAACAATGATATGGCTTGGCATTGTTATTTTGCCTTTTAAGCCGAAAGAATACGAAAGTCGGCAAAACTGCTCAGATTACAACTGAGTCGGAAAAACACTATACATTGATTATGTCTGAATCAATGCACCAAGAATTGAAAAAATATTGTGCTCAACATGGTATTTCTTTGAAAGATTTTGTCATTCAGGCGATTCAAAATGAAATGCAGCAGTAATGGCTAAAACATAAAGATATAAATATGCTTTAATGTAAAGATGTACTTTTGAAAAGGAGTTATCCAATGTTAGGACATTTTGATTATGAAGTAGCTTTAGAGATTTTAGGCCAAAGTCAGCAGTCTTTAGTTCAGGCTCGCTATGATGAATACAATAAAGAAAACCCAAATCCGGAGCTTTTGAAATTTCTACGTAGCCGTATGGCCGTTGTAGATGAGCTAATGGATAACTTAAAACCTGATGATGAATATCTGATTAATCGTATATTGGATAAAAATGATGTTCTGAGAAAGTTACTGTGATGGGTAACTAAAGCTTTATATTAATAAAATATTCAGACGGCCTTTATTTACTTCGGGCCGTCTGAAAAAACATTACGAAAAGGGAACAGATTGATGACGGAAAACGAGCGTTTTGCTTGGTTGCAACTGGCATTTACGCCCTATATCGGCGCAGAAAGTTTTTTGGTGTTGTTGCAGCAATTCGGTAGCGCACAAGCAGCCTTGAATGCGCCGGCAGACAAAATTGCCGCGTTGGTGCGCCATAAACAGGCGGCCGAGTCGTGGCGCAATGCGGATAAACGGGCTTTGGCGCAGCGGTCTGCCGAAGCTGCTTTAAAATGGGAAATGCAGGACGGTTGCCGTTTGTTGCTGCTGCAAGATGATGATTTCCCCGAAATGCTGACACAAGGCATTACCGCGCCACCGGTCTTGTTCTTACGCGGCAATGCAGAGCTGCTGCACACACCTTCTGCCGCGATTGTCGGCAGCCGCCATGCCACGCCGCAGGCAATGCGGATTGCCAAAGATTTCGGCAGGGCGTTGAGCGAAAAAGGCATTCCCGTCGTATCGGGTATGGCTTCGGGTATCGATACCGCCGCCCATCAGGGCGCATTGCAGGCAAATGGCGGTACCATTGCCGTCTGGGGAACCGGTATAGACCGCATTTATCCGCCGTCCAATAAAAACCTTGCTTATGAAATTGCCGAAAGGGGATTGATTGTCAGCGAGTTCCCTTTGGACACGCGTCCGTTTGCAGGCAATTTTCCGCGTCGCAACCGTCTGATTGCCGCATTATCGCAGCTGACATTGGTGGTTGAAGCGGCATTGGAATCCGGCTCATTGATTACCGCCAAGTTGGCGGCGGAGATGGGGCGCGAAGTGATGGCGGTGCCCGGTTCGATAGACAATCCGCATAGCAAAGGCTGTCACAAGCTGATTAAAGACGGGGCAAAACTGGTTGAATGTCTGGACGATATTCTCCATGAGTGTCCGCAGCTATTGCAAAATACGCCTGTTCCATCATATTCTATAAATAAGACGGTCAAACCGAAAAACGATCAAACTCAACGGCTGCAACCAAAAATAATAGCGGATGAACCGCAAAGGCCGTCTGAAAACCCACCTGCCGACCCATCGACAAGCGCTTTATTGGAAGCAATGGGTTACGACCCGATACATCCCGATATTTTGGCGCAACAAACCAATACGGCAGCGGCAGACGTGTACGCACAGCTTTTGGAATACGAACTTGACGGTATCGTTGCCGCCTTGCCGGGCGGCCGTTATCAGCGTGTCAAAGCATAAATTATCTATATTTAAGGAACCAGCATGACCGAAGTCATTGCCTATTTAATCGAACACTTCCAAGATTTCGACAATTGTCCGCCTCCGGAGGATTTGGGTCGCCTCTTGGAAGATGCGGGTTTTGATGCTACGGAAATCGGCAATACATTGATGATGATGGAAGTCTTGTTCAATACGTCCGAATTCTATGCCGAGCCGTTTAACAGCGACTCACTGCGCGTATTCTGCCGTGAAGAAGCTGAAAATCTGCCGCAGGAAGTCATGGGCTTGATGCAATATTTGGTTACCGAACACGCAATTACTTATGAGCAACGCGAAATCGTCATTCACGCCCTGATGCATATTCCATCGGACGAAATTACCCTCGATACCGCCAAAGTGTTGGTATTGCTGGTGTTGTGGATGCACAAGAGCGAGCTACCCGTCCTGATTGGCGACGACTTGATGAGTGCGTTGACCGGACAAAACGTGATGCACTAAACCTTTTTTCAGACGGCCTGAATAAAATGAGGCCGTCTGAAACATAAATCCAATACATCCAAAAGAGAACAACAATGGCGAAAAACCTATTAATCGTCGAATCCCCGTCCAAAGCCAAAACCCTGAAAAAATATTTGGGCGGTGATTTTGAAATCTTGGCGTCTTACGGCCACGTCCGCGATTTGGTTCCGAAAAGCGGAGCAGTCGATCCCGACAATGGCTTTGCCATGAAATACCAACTGATCAGCCGCAACAGCAAACACGTCGATGCCATCGTTGCCGGTGCCAAAGAAGCTGAAAACATCTACCTCGCAACCGACCCGGATAGGGAAGGCGAAGCCATTTCTTGGCATCTTTTGGAAATCCTCAAATCCAAACGCGGCCTGAAAAACATTAAGCCGCAGCGTGTCGTGTTCCACGAAATCACCAAAAACGCCGTGCTCGATGCCGTTGCCCATCCGCGCGAAATCGAAATGGATTTGGTCGATGCGCAACAAGCCCGCCGCGCTTTGGACTATCTTGTCGGTTTCAACCTCTCGCCGTTGTTGTGGAAAAAAATCCGCCGCGGTTTGAGTGCAGGCCGTGTACAAAGCCCTGCTTTGCGTTTGATTTGTGAGCGCGAAAACGAAATCCGCGCGTTTGAAGCGCAGGAATATTGGACGGTACATCTCGACAGCCACAAAGGCCGCAGCAAGTTTACCGCCAAACTCGCCCAATACAACGGCGCGAAACTCGAACAATTCGACCTGCCGAATGAAGCCGCGCAAGCCGACGTGTTGAAAGAACTCGAAGGCAAAGAGGCTGTCGTTACTGCCATTGAAAAGAAAAAGCGCAGCCGCAATCCCGCCGCGCCGTTCACCACTTCTACCATGCAGCAGGATGCCGTGCGCAAACTCGGCTTCACCACCGACCGCACCATGCGTACCGCCCAACAGCTTTATGAAGGTATAGACGTAGGGCAGGGTGCCATCGGTCTGATTACCTATATGCGTACTGACAGCGTGAATTTGGCCGATGAAGCGTTAACCGAAATCCGCCATTACATCGAAAACAAAATCGGCAAAGAATATCTGCCAAGTTCGGCCAAGCAGTACAAAACCAAATCCAAAAACGCCCAAGAAGCCCACGAAGCGATCCGTCCGACTTCCGTGTACCGCACGCCTGAAAGCGTCAAACCCTTCCTGAGTGCAGACCAGTTCAAACTCTATCAAATGATTTGGCAGCGTACTGTTGCCTGTCAGATGACGCCCGCCAAATTCGACCAAACCACCGTCGATATTACCGTCGGCAAAGGCGTATTCCGCGTAACCGGACAGGTGCAAACCTTCGCAGGCTTCCTCAGCGTTTACGAAGAAAGCAGCGACGATGAAGAAGGCGAAGACAGCAAAAAACTGCCTGAAATGAGCGAAGGCGACAAACTGCCTGTGGACAAACTCTACGGCGAACAACACTTTACCACCCCGCCGCCACGCTACAACGAAGCCACACTGGTTAAAGCCCTCGAAGAATACGGCATTGGCCGTCCCTCCACCTACGCCAGCATCATCTCCACGCTCAAAGACCGCGAATACGTTACCCTTGAGCAAAAACGCTTCATGCCCACCGACACAGGCGACATCGTCAACAAATTCCTGACCGAACACTTCGCCCAATACGTCGACTACCACTTCACCGCCAAACTCGAAGACCAGCTTGACGAAATTGCCAACGGCAAACGCCAATGGATTCCCGTGATGGACAAATTCTGGAAGCCGTTTATCAAGCAAGTGGAAGAAAAAGAGGGCATCGAACGCGCCAAATTTACCACGCAGGAACTTGACGAAACCTGCCCGAAATGCGGCGAACACAAGCTGCAAATCAAATTCGGCAAAATGGGTCGTTTTGTTGCGTGTGCCGGTTATCCCGAGTGCAGCTACACGCGCAATGTCAATGAAACTGCTGAAGAGGCTGCCGAACGCATCGCCAAAGCCGAGGCTGAACAAGCCGAACTCGATGGACGCGAGTGTCCGAAATGCGGCGGTCGCCTAGTGTACAAATACAGTCGCACTGGCAGCAAATTCATCGGCTGCGCCAACTACCCCAAATGCAAACACGTCGAGCCGCTGGAAAAACCGAAAGATACCGGCGTCCAATGCCCGCAATGCAAAAAAGGCAACCTCGTCGAGCGCAAATCCCGTTACGGCAAACTATTTTACAGTTGCAGCACTTATCCTGATTGCAACTACGCCACTTGGAACCCGCCCATTGCAGAAACCTGTCCAAAATGCGCGTGGCCGGTATTGACCATCAAAACCACCAAACGCTGGGGCGTGGAAAAAGTCTGCCCGCAAAAAGAATGCGGCTGGAAAGAACAGATTGAACCGCCTGCACCGAAAGAGTGAGATTAGGTCGGTTTAAAAGAGAAAAGGTCGTCTGAAAAATTTTCAGACGACCTTTGCTTTTCTGTGATTGGTTTATTTGAATCCGCGTGTCGTTTTAAAGTCCGATAAAATACGGTTCATTTTTGGTTCAAATAAGACAGAGAGCTTTGCAAGCATATAAGTTACTAAATTTTTAGCACATTTTTATACATCAAATTTCGTGAACAGGCTATTTTGCAAAGGTATCAAAATGTATTAGAGAAAAGGATAAAGAAGATAGTATAACCATCCTGTAGGAATTTCTGGTTGTTCATGTATTTCTGTACATTCTGAAGAGTTATAAATTTTGGTTAGCTTAAGTAGTTTCCAAAAATCAGAAGATTCACCATTCGATAAGCCTATTTCCTCTCTAGTTTCTTCTGCCATCATGGCTATATCTCGGGGAGTTAATAGTTGTAAATTGTTAAAACGATCTAATTTTTGTTGGATTTTATTCAGCCCTTTGAATTGTTCTAAATGTCTTGCTGCAATGCCACATTTTAAGTAAGTTTTGGCGTCATCATAATCGCTGCTGCAACCTATTAACGCTGTAAAAGAAAAGGCGAGTAATAAGATTTTAATTTTCATATTGATATCCCTTTATTAGACAAATGGAATAAAATTATAAGAGTTGGAATCTTGCCATTCTAGAAAGTAAAAGTTTAAAATCTATCCCAATAATACAACTATCTATACAGAAACTTTAATTTTATGGAAACTCACGAAAAGATCCGCTTGATACGCGAATTAAATAAATGGTCTCAGGAAGAAATGGCGGAAAAGTTAGCCATGTCTGCCGGTGGATACGCTAAGATTGAGCGAGGTGAGACACAATTGAATATTCCAAGACTAGAGCAGTTGGCGACTATCTTTAAAGTAGATATGTGGGATTTGTTGAAATCGGGTAATAACGGGATGGTTTTACAGATTAATGAAGGAGACAGTGGAGGCGATATCGCTTTATATGCTTCAAGTGATATGGCTATGAAATTGGAGTTGTTGAATCAGGAGTTAAAATATTGCCGGGAAATGCTGGAGCAGAAGGATAAGGAAATTGAGTTGTTGAGACAGCTGGCTGCTTCTGTGCAGAAGTAAAAGCCTAGGCCGTCTGAAAAATGATTTTCAGACGGCCTTGTTGTATCTAAAAGAATATGAAATACGGCTTGATAGCAGTTTCACTATATAATTGAGGCCGTCTGAAAAATCGGCATCTTTTAAGAATTATGGCAAATAACAAACATTCCAAACACAGCAATCAAGTACGTATCATTGGCGGACAATGCAGGGGGCGAAAGTTAACATTTTTATCTGCAGACGGTCTGCGCCCGACGCCTGACAGCGTGCGTGAAAAACTGTTTAACTGGTTGGGTCAGGATTTAACTGGAAAAACAATATTAGATTTATTCAGCGGCAGCGGTGCTTTGGGAATGGAGGCTGCTTCTCGTAATGCGGCAAAAGTGGTAATGGTCGATAACCACCGCCAAACAGTTCAAACGCTTCAGAAAAATATCCGTGAATTAGGTTTGAAACAGGTGGAAATCGAGTGTTCAGACGGCATGATTTATCTGACAAGGCCGTCTGAAAAATTTGATGTTGTGTTCCTTGATCCGCCATTTGCATGGGAAGATTGGCAAAATCTGTTTATCCGATTGCAAAGCCACTTGAAAAATGGGGCAATGGTCTATATTGAAGCAGGGAAGCTGCCTGAAAAACCGGATTGGCTGGAAGTTTATCGGGAAGGAAAGGCGGGAATGAGTAGGTTTGAATTGTTACTCTATTCGCAAGTTGCTGAATAGTATAGAATTTGAGAATCATTCCCAAGGTGTAAAACATTCTTTCAAACGGATTGTTCCGACGTCATTTGTGCTATAATCCGCGCCCAATCGGTTTTGATAATTTAAGAAAAAAGGAAATAGAAATGTCGCTCTTTATTACAGATGAGTGCATTAACTGCGACGTGTGCGAACCGGAATGTCCAAATGATGCCATTTCGCAAGGTGAAGAAATTTACGAAATCAATCCAAATTTGTGTACGCAATGTGTAGGCCATTACGATGAGCCTCAGTGTCAACAGGTATGCCCTGTCGATTGTATCTTGATCGATGAAGAGCATCCTGAAACGCACGAAGAACTGATGGCTAAGTACGAAAAAATCATTCAGTTTAAATAAATAGTGTTTAAAAGCAAAAGCTTGGATATTTTTAAAGAAATAAATGAAAAAAAATCTTGACGGAAATCTGAGTTGCCAATAAACTGACGTTCTCTTTTGGAGGGATTCCCGAGCGGTCAAAGGGGGCAGACTGTAAATCTGTTGCGTGAGCTTCGAAGGTTCGAATCCTTCTCCCTCCACCAAAAATTCTTACTTGGAGCAAAAAAGTGAGTATGCGGGTGTAGCTCAATGGTAGAGCAGAAGCCTTCCAAGCTTACGGTGAGGGTTCGATTCCCTTCACCCGCTCCAAACAATTTCGCCCATGTAGCTCAGGGGTAGAGCACTCCCTTGGTAAGGGAGAGGTCGGCAGTTCAAATCTGCCCATGGGCACCATCTCATTATTACCCTTTATTTTCAAAAAGCTTAGATTATAGGATATTGCCATGGCTAAGGAAAAATTTGAACGTAGCAAACCGCACGTAAACGTTGGCACCATCGGTCACGTTGACCATGGTAAAACCACTCTGACTGCTGCTTTGACTACTATTTTGGCTAAAAAATTCGGTGGCGCTGCAAAAGCTTACGACCAAATCGACAACGCTCCTGAAGAAAAAGCTCGTGGTATTACCATTAATACCTCACACGTAGAATACGAAACTGAAACCCGTCACTACGCACACGTAGACTGCCCGGGCCACGCCGACTACGTTAAAAACATGATTACCGGTGCTGCCCAAATGGACGGCGCGATCTTGGTATGTTCTGCCGCTGACGGTCCTATGCCTCAAACTCGCGAACACATCCTGTTGGCTCGCCAAGTAGGTGTACCTTACATCATCGTATTCATGAACAAATGCGACATGGTTGACGATGCCGAGCTGTTGGAACTGGTTGAAATGGAAATCCGTGACTTGTTGTCAAGCTACGACTTCCCTGGCGACGACTGCCCAATCGTACAAGGTTCTGCACTGAAAGCTTTGGAAGGTGACGCTGGTTACGAAGAAAAAATCTTCGAATTGGCTGCTGCCTTGGACAGCTACATCCCAACACCTGAGCGTGCTGTGGACAAACCTTTCTTGTTGCCTATCGAAGACGTATTCTCTATCTCTGGCCGTGGTACAGTAGTAACCGGTCGTGTAGAGCGCGGTATCATCCACGTTGGTGACGAGATCGAAATCGTAGGTTTGAAAGAAACCCAAAAAACCACTTGCACCGGCGTTGAAATGTTCCGCAAACTGCTGGACGAAGGTCAAGCGGGTGACAACGTAGGCGTATTGCTGCGTGGTACTAAACGTGAAGACGTAGAGCGTGGTCAAGTATTGGCTAAACCAGGTACTATCACTCCTCACACCAAGTTCAAAGCAGAAGTATACGTACTGAGCAAAGAAGAGGGTGGTCGTCACACTCCATTCTTCGCTAACTACCGTCCACAATTCTACTTCCGTACTACTGACGTAACTGGTGCAGTTACTTTGGAAGAAGGCGTAGAAATGGTAATGCCAGGTGAGAACGTGACCATTACTGTAGAACTGATTGCGCCAATCGCTATGGAAGAAGGTCTGCGCTTTGCGATTCGCGAAGGTGGTCGTACCGTAGGTGCGGGTGTGGTTTCTTCTGTAATTGCTTAATTGAGGGATATTGATAAATGGCAAACCAAAAAATCCGTATCCGCCTGAAAGCTTATGATTACAGTCTGATTGACCGTTCTGCGCAAGAAATTGTTGAAACTGCCAAACGTACTGGCGCTGTTGTTAAAGGTCCGATTCCTTTGCCAACTAAAATCGAACGTTTCAACATCTTGCGTTCTCCTCACGTGAACAAAACTTCTCGTGAACAATTGGAAATCCGTACCCACTTGCGTCTGATGGACATCGTGGATTGGACTGACAAAACTACTGATGCACTGATGAAACTGGATCTTCCAGCAGGTGTGGATGTAGAAATTAAAGTTCAATAAGAACTAAAAAACCGAACAGTTTGGCTGTTCGGTTTTTTATAGAATTCTTAGGCCGTCTGAAAATTTTCAGATATTTGGCAACACTTCATCCGAAAAAAATGATGGGTTTAAGAAGTAAAATTGAAATTTTTGTTGATATTTCTTTGATTTGTCAATTATAATGGCGGACTTGGTACATCCGTATCAAGTTTAACTTTGTCTGAAAGGCAGGCCAATCGTAGCCCGCCCCTTTACTTAAAAGGAAAATAATCATGACTTTAGGTCTGGTTGGACGCAAAGTTGGTATGACTCGCGTGTTCGACGAACAGGGTGTTTCTGTTCCGGTAACCGTTTTGGATATGTCTGCCAACCGCGTTACACAAGTGAAATCCAAAGATACTGACGGCTACACTGCTGTACAAGTTACCTTTGGTCAGAAAAAAGCTAATCGTGTCAACAAAACTGAAGCCGGTCACTTTGCTAAAGCAGGTGTTGAAGCTGGTCGCGGTTTGGTTGAGTTTGCTTTGACTGAAGAAAAACTGGCTGAATTGAAAGCCGGTGATGAAATTACCGTTTCTATGTTTGAAGTTGGTCAATTGGTAGATGTAACCGGTACCTCTAAAGGTAAAGGTTTCTCTGGTACGATCAAACGTCATAACTTCGGTGCTCAACGTACTTCCCACGGTAACTCCCGTTCTCACCGTGTTCCTGGTTCTATCGGTATGGCACAAGACCCTGGTCGCGTGTTCCCTGGTAAACGTATGGCAGGTCAATACGGTAACACTAAAGCAACTGTTCAAAAATTGGAAGTTGTACGTGTTGATGCTGAACGCCAACTCTTGTTGGTTAAAGGTGCTGTTCCGGGTTCGGTTAACAGCGACGTCGTGGTTCGTCCTAGCGTGAAAGTAGGTGCGTAATGGAATTGAAAGTAATTGACGCTAAAGGACAAGTATCTGGCAGCTTGGCTGTTTCTGATGCTTTGTTTGCTCGTGAATACAATGAAGCTTTGGTTCACCAACTGGTTACTGCTTACTTGGCAAATGCCCGTTCTGGTAATCGTGCTCAAAAAACTCGTGCCGAAGTAAACCACTCTACTAAAAAGCCATGGCGCCAAAAAGGTACCGGTCGTGCTCGTTCTGGTATGACTTCTTCTCCGCTGTGGCGTAAAGGTGGTCGTGCATTCCCAAACAAACCTGACGAAAACTTCACTCAAAAAGTGAACCGTAAAATGTATCGTGCCGGTATGGCGACTATTTTATCCCAACTGGCTCGTGATGAACGTTTATTTGCAATCGAAGCATTGACTGCTGAAACTCCTAAAACCAAAGTTTTTGCCGAACAAGTGAAAAACTTGGGTTTGGAGCAAGTTCTGTTTGTAACTAAACAGCTCGACGAGAATGTTTACTTGGCTTCACGCAACTTGCCTAACGTATTAGTTTTGGAAGCTCAACAAGTTGATCCTTACAGCTTGCTGCGTTACAAAAAAGTCGTTATCACTAAAGATGCAGTTGCACAATTAGAGGAGCAATGGGTATGAATCAACAACGTTTGACTCAAGTAATCTTGGCACCTATCGTTTCTGAAAAAAGCAACGTATTGGCTGAAAAACGTAACCAAATGACGTTTAAAGTTTTGGCAAATGCAACCAAACCTGAAATTAAAGCGGCTGTTGAGCTGCTGTTCGGCGTTCAAGTTGCAGACGTTACTACTGTTACCATTAAAGGTAAAGTTAAACGTTTTGGTCGTACTTTAGGTCGTCGCAGTGATGTTAAAAAGGCTTATGTAAGCCTGGCTGCCGGTCAAGAGTTGGATTTGGAAGCCGCTGCTGCAGCTGCAGATAAGGAATAAACAAAATGGCAATCGTTAAAATGAAGCCGACCTCTGCAGGCCGTCGCGGCATGGTTCGCGTGGTAACAGAAGGTTTGCACAAAGGTGCACCTTATGCACCTCTGCTGGAAAAGAAAAATTCTACTGCCGGTCGTAACAACAATGGTCATATCACTACCCGTCATAAAGGTGGTGGCCATAAACATCATTACCGCGTTGTAGATTTCAAACGTAACAAAGACGGTATCCCTGCGAAAGTAGAGCGTATCGAATATGACCCTAACCGTACTGCATTTATCGCACTGTTGTGCTATGCAGATGGTGAGCGTCGCTACATCATTGCTCCTCGTGGTATTCAAGCAGGTGCAGTATTGGTTTCCGGTGCTGAGGCTGCTATCAAAGTAGGTAACACTCTGCCGATCCGCAATATTCCTGTTGGTACAACTATTCACTGTATCGAAATGAAACCAGGTAAAGGTGCGCAAATTGCGCGTTCTGCTGGTGCTTCTGCGGTATTGCTTGCAAAAGAAGGTGCTTACGCACAAGTTCGTTTGCGTTCTGGTGAAGTACGCAAAATTAGCGTAAATTGCCGTGCAACTATCGGTGAAGTTGGTAACGAAGAACAAAGCCTGAAAAAAATCGGTAAAGCTGGTGCTAACCGCTGGCGTGGTATTCGTCCGACCGTTCGTGGTGTTGTAATGAACCCTGTTGATCACCCACATGGTGGTGGTGAAGGCCGTACTGGTGAGGCTCGCGAACCGGTTAGCCCATGGGGTACTCCTGCTAAGGGCTACCGCACTCGTAATAACAAACGCACGGATAACATGATTGTTCGTCGTCGTTACTCAAATAAAGGTTAATTAGTATGGCTCGTTCATTAAAAAAAGGCCCATATGTAGACCTGCATTTGCTGAAAAAAGTAGATGCTGCTCGTGCAAGCAACGACAAACGCCCAATTAAAACTTGGTCACGTCGTTCTACCATTTTGCCTGATTTTATCGGTCTAACTATCGCTGTTCACAACGGTCGCACTCACGTGCCTGTGTTCATCAGCGACAATATGGTTGGTCATAAATTGGGTGAGTTCTCATTGACCCGTACCTTTAAAGGCCACTTGGCTGATAAAAAGGCTAAAAAGAAATAAGGTGAATCATGAGAGTAAGTGCACAACATAAAAACGCCCGTATTTCAGCTCAAAAAGCTCGTTTGGTGGCTGATTTAATTCGTGGTAAAGACGTTGCCCAAGCTTTGAATATCTTGGCATTCAGCCCTAAAAAAGGTGCTGAGCTGATTAAAAAAGTATTGGAATCAGCAATCGCCAATGCCGAGCACAACAATGGTGCTGATATTGACGAATTGAAAGTGGTAACTATCTTTGTTGACAAAGGCCCAAGCTTGAAACGTTTCCAAGCTCGTGCCAAAGGTCGCGGTAACCGCATCGAGAAACAAACTTGTCATATTAATGTGACAGTGGGCAACTAAGGAAAAGCTATGGGACAAAAGATTAACCCTACAGGCTTTCGCCTGGCGGTAACTAAAGACTGGGCTTCAAAATGGTTTGCTAAAAGCACCGACTTTTCTACTGTTTTGAAACAAGATATTGATGTTCGTAACTACTTGCGTAAAAAACTGGCTAATGCTTCAGTTGGTCGCGTAGTGATCGAGCGTCCTGCTAAATCTGCACGTATTACCATTCACTCTGCTCGTCCAGGTGTGGTTATTGGTAAAAAAGGTGAGGATATTGAAATCTTGAAGCGTGACTTGCAAGCTCTGATGGGTGTGCCTGTTCATGTAAATATTGAAGAGATTCGTCGTCCTGAATTGGATGCACAAATCATTGCTGATGGTATTGCCCAGCAGCTTGAAAAACGTGTTCAATTCCGTCGCGCTATGAAACGTGCAATGCAAAATGCAATGCGTTCTGGTGCTAAAGGCATCAAGATCATGACTTCAGGCCGTCTGAATGGTGCAGATATCGCTCGTAGCGAATGGTACCGTGAAGGTCGTGTGCCTTTGCATACTTTGCGTGCGAACGTAGATTATGCAACTAGCGAAGCACACACCACTTATGGTGTGCTGGGTCTGAAAGTTTGGGTTTATACAGAAGGTAATATTAAATCTTCTAAACCTGAGCATGAGAAGAAACAAAGAAAGGCAGGTGGACGTAATGCTGCAGCCAACTAGACTGAAATATCGCAAGCAACAAAAAGGTCGTAATACCGGTATTGCTACTCGCGGTAACAAAGTAAGTTTCGGTGAGTTCGGTTTGAAAGCCGTAGGCCGTGGTCGTTTGACTGCCCGCCAAATCGAAGCTGCTCGTCGTACTATGACTCGTCATATTAAACGTGGCGGTCGTATTTGGATTCGTGTATTCCCTGATAAACCAATTACTGAGAAACCTATCCAAGTCCGTATGGGTGGCGGTAAAGGTAATGTGGAATATTACATTGCTGAAGTTAAACCAGGCAAAGTATTGTACGAAATGGACGGTGTTCCTGAGTCTTTGGCTCGTGAAGCATTTGAATTGGCCGCTGCCAAATTGCCTATTCCTACAACCTTTGTAGTAAGACAGGTGGGTCAATAATGAAAGCAAATGAATTGAAAGACAAATCTATTGAGCAATTAAACTCTGATTTGTTGGACTTGTTGAAAGCTCAGTTTGGCTTACGCATGCAAAATGCAACCGGTCAGTTGGGTAAATCTAGCGAGTTGAAACGTGTACGTCGCGATATTGCTCGTATTAAAACCATTTTAACTGAAAAAGGTGCTAAGTAATGAGCGAAGCTAAAAATGTTCGTACTTTGCAAGGCAAAGTGGTAAGCGACAAAATGGACAAAACTGTTACAGTATTGGTTGAACGTAAAGTTAAACACCCTCTGTACGGTAAAATTATTCGTTTATCAACTAAAATCCATGCTCATGATGAAAACAATCAATATGGCATTGGTGATGTAGTGGTAATCGAGGAATCTCGTCCTTTGTCAAAAACCAAGTCTTGGGTTGTAAAAGAATTGGTTGAGAAAGCGCGTACTGTTTGATTTAAAACACAGTAATGTAGCTTAATAAGAAACGAAGTCTTGCAGCAAAGTTAATTTGCGTGTAAACTTCGTTTCTTATCTTCCAGCTTCTTATGGAAGTTTCTCTCCCTTCGGGATCCAAGACTGGTTTACTAGAACCGTGATGGTTTCATTTAATAAGCAGCTTAAAGTAAGGTGCGAGTTATATGAAAGTGGTAAATTAAGTTGGTTAATTTAAAGGTACTAATATGATTCAAATGCAGACCATCTTAGATGTGGCTGATAACTCTGGTGCGCGTCGCGTAATGTGCATCAAAGTATTAGGCGGATCTAAGCGTCGCTACGCTTCTGTTGGCGATATTATTAAAGTTGCAGTTAAAGATGCAGCCCCACGTGGTCGTGTCAAAAAAGGTGATGTATACAATGCGGTAGTTGTTCGTACTGCTAAGGGTGTGCGTCGTCCTGATGGTGCGTTAATTAAATTCGATAACAATGCTGCTGTGTTGTTGAATAATAAACTTGAACCTCTGGGTACTCGTATTTTTGGTCCGGTAACCCGTGAATTGCGTACTGAGCGATTTATGAAAATCGTTTCATTGGCGCCTGAAGTATTATAAGGAATAGCGCGATGAATAAAATCATTAAAGGCGATCAGGTTGTAGTGATTACCGGTAAAGATAAAGGTAAGCAAGGTCAAGTAGTTCGAGTATTGGGTGATAAAGTTGTTGTTGAGGGTGTTAATGTTGTAAAACGCCATCAAAAACCTAATCCAATGCGCGGTATTGAGGGTGGCATTATTACTAAAGAAATGCCTTTGGATATTTCTAATGTTGCAATCCTGAATCCGGAAACTAATAAAGCAGACCGTGTTGGTATTAAGCTGATTGAAAATGAAGGCAAAGTTAAACGCGTTCGTTTCTTCAAATCAAATGGCTCTATCATTGGAGCATAAGGAGATAACATGGCTCGTTTGAGAGAGTTTTATAAAGATACAGTTGTTCCTGAATTGGTTAAACAATTTGGTTACAAATCAGTAATGGAAGTTCCACGTATTGAAAAAATCACCTTGAATATGGGTGTGGGTGAAGCTGTTGCTGATAAAAAAGTTATGGAACACGCTGTTTCTGATTTAGAGAAAATTGCTGGTCAAAAACCAGTTGTTACTGTTGCTCGTAAATCTATCGCGGGTTTTAAAATCCGTGATAACTATCCAGTTGGTTGCAAAGTAACTTTGCGTCGTGATCAAATGTTTGAATTCTTGGATCGTTTGATTACTATTGCGTTGCCTCGCGTACGTGACTTCCGTGGTGTAAGCGGTAAATCATTTGATGGTCGTGGCAATTACAATATGGGCGTTCGTGAGCAAATTATTTTCCCGGAAATTGAATACGATAAAATCGATGCTTTGCGTGGTTTGAATATTACTATTACAACTACTGCAAAAACTGATGAAGAAGCGAAAGCTTTGTTGTCACTGTTCAAGTTTCCGTTTAAAGGATAATCATGGCTAAGAAAGCACTTATTAATCGTGAGCTGAAACGTCAAGCATTGGCGAAAAAGTTTGCAGCTAAACGTGAGGCAATTTTCGCTGTTATTAATGATGCTAATGCGACTGAAGAAGAACGTTTTGAAGCACGTTTGAAATTTCAATCCATTCCTCGTAATGCAGCACCTGTACGTCAACGTCGTCGTTGTGCTTTAACAGGTCGTCCTCGTGGCACTTTCCGTAAATTTGGTTTGGGCCGTATTAAAATCCGTGAAATCGCTATGCGTGGCGAGATCCCTGGTGTTGTTAAAGCTAGCTGGTAATAGGAGTATAAATAATGAGTATGCATGATCCTATTTCCGATATGTTGACTCGTATTCGCAATGCGCAACGTGCTAATAAAGCAGCAGTTGCCATGCCTTCCTCTAAACTGAAATGTGCAATTGCAAAAGTTCTGAAAGAAGAAGGTTATATCGAGGATTTTGCGGTTTCTGCTGATGCAAAACCGGTATTGGAAATTCAATTGAAATACTATGCAGGTCGTCCTGTGATTGAGCAAATTAAACGTGTTTCACGTCCAGGTTTGCGTATTTACAAAGCATCAAGTGAGATCCCTAGCGTAATGAATGGCCTGGGTGTCGCTATTGTTAGTACTTCTAAAGGTGTAATGACTGATCGCAAAGCCCGTTCTGAGGGTGTGGGTGGTGAGTTGTTGTGCATCGTAGCCTAGTGGAGAAAAGTAAATGTCACGCGTCGCAAAAAACCCAGTGACTGTTCCTGCTGGTGTAGAAGTAAAATTCGGAACAGATGCATTGGTTATCAAAGGTAAAAACGGCGAATTGTCTTTTCCTTTGCATTCCGATGTTGCTATTGAACTGAACGATGGTAAATTGACTTTTGCTGCAAAAAATGACAGTAAACAGGCTAATGCTATGTCTGGTACTGCTCGTGCATTGGTTAATAACATGGTTAAGGGTGTTTCTGAAGGTTTTGAGAAAAAACTTCAATTGATTGGTGTGGGTTATCGTGCCCAAGCTCAAGGTAAAGTTTTGAACCTGTCTTTGGGTTTCTCTCATCCAATCGTATATGAAATGCCTGAAGGTGTTTCCGTTCAAACTCCTAGCCAAACAGAAATCGTTTTGACTGGTGCAGATAAACAAGTGGTTGGCCAAGTCGCTGCTGAAATTCGTGCATTCCGTTCTCCTGAGCCTTATAAAGGTAAAGGTATTCGTTATGTAGGTGAAGTAGTAGTGATGAAAGAAGCCAAGAAAAAATAATTGAGGTTCACTAATGGATAAACATACAACCCGACTCCGTCGTGCACGCAAAACCCGTGCGCGTATTGCGGACTTGAAAATGGTAAGATTATGTGTGTTCCGCAGCAATAATCATATTTATGCTCAAGTAATTAGTGCTGAAGGTGATAAAGTATTGGCTCAAGCCTCTACATTGGAAGCTGAAGTACGTAGTAGCCTGAAATCAGGTGGCAACGTTGAAGCAGCAGCTGTAGTTGGTAAGCGTATTGCTGAAAAAGCTAAAGCAGTGGGTGTTGAAAAAGTTGCTTTTGACCGTTCAGGTTTCCAATATCACGGTCGTGTGAAAGCTTTGGCTGAAGCTGCACGTGAAAATGGTTTAAGCTTCTAATATTTGGAGACTTTCAGATGGCAAAACATGAAATTGAAGAACGCGGTGACGGACTGATTGAAAAGATGGTCGCAGTTAATCGCGTGACTAAAGTAGTTAAAGGTGGCCGTATCATGGCTTTCTCTGCACTGACTGTTGTTGGTGATGGTGATGGTCGCATCGGTATGGGTAAAGGTAAATCAAAAGAAGTACCAGTTGCTGTTCAAAAAGCAATGGATCAAGCTCGACGCTCTATGATTAAAGTGCCTTTGAAAAACGGTACTATTCATCATGAAGTTATTGGTCGTCATGGTGCTACTAAGGTATTTATGCAACCTGCTAAAGAAGGTAGCGGTGTAAAAGCTGGTGGTCCAATGCGTTTAGTATTTGATGCTATGGGTATCCATAACATCTCAGCTAAAGTACATGGTTCTACTAACCCTTACAATATTGTACGTGCTACATTAGACGGTTTGTCTAAACTGTATACCCCTGCTGATATTGCTGCTAAACGTGGCTTGACAGTAGAAGATATTTTGGGAGCTAACCATGACTGAGCAAAAAAAGATTAAAGTTACATTGGTTAAGAGCCTGATCGGTACAATTGAATCTCATCGTGCATGTGCTCGTGGTTTAGGTTTACGCCGCCGTGAGCATACTGTGGAGGTTTTGGATACCCCTGAAAACCGTGGCATGATCAATAAAATCAGCTACTTGTTGAAAGTGGAGTCTTAATATGTTTTTGAATACTATTCAACCTGCTGAGGGTGCTACTCACGCTAGTCGTCGTGTAGGCCGTGGTATTGGTAGCGGCTTGGGTAAGACAGGTGGTCGTGGTCATAAAGGTCAAAAAAGCCGTTCTGGTGGCTTCCACAAGGTAGGTTTTGAAGGCGGTCAAATGCCTTTGCAACGCCGTCTGCCGAAGCGTGGTTTCAAATCTTTGACTGCTGCCGCTAATGCTGAAGTTCGTTTAAGTGAATTGGATCTGATTGCTGTGAACGAGATTGATGTCTTGGTTCTTAAACAAGCTGGTCTGATTCCTGCAACTGCTTCTAATGTAAAAGTTATTGCTTCTGGTGAAATCTCAAAAGCAGTTACCTTGAAAGGTGTAAAAGCTACTAAAGGTGCTAAAGCTGCTATTGAAGCTGCCGGTGGTAAAGTAGAAGAATAAGGCTCGCACTACAGTGGCTAATCAACAATCTTTATCAGGATTATCCAAATTTGGTGATCTGAAAAAACGTCTGGTGTTCCTTTTAGGTGCTTTAGTTGTTTTCCGTATTGGTGCTCATATACCGGTACCGGGCGTAGATGCTGTTGCATTAGCTAAGTTATACGAAGGCGCTGCAAACGGCATATTCGGAATGTTAAATATGTTCTCGGGTGGTTCGTTGGAGCGCTTTAGTATATTTGCAATTGGTATCATGCCTTATATTTCGGCATCGATTATTGTTCAGCTTGCTTCTGAAATTGTTCCTTCTTTAAAAGCTTTAAAGAAGGAAGGTGAGGCTGGTAGGAAAATAATTACGAAATATACTAGGTATGGGACGGTATTATTGGCTGTATTGCAAAGCTTTGGTGTTGCAACATTTGTTTATCAACAAGGTGTTGTTGTAACGAGTTCGCTTGAGTTTCATATTTCTACAGTAGTCTGTTTGGTTACAGGTACTATGTTTCTGATGTGGTTAGGGGAGCAAATTACCGAGCGTGGTATTGGTAATGGTATTTCTTTAATTATTACAGCAGGCATTGTATCGGGTATCCCATCCGGTATTGTTCGGTTATTAACTTTGACTGAACAAGGCTCTATGAGTATGTTGATGGCGGTATCAATTGTGATTGGTATTTTGCTGTTGATCTATGCTGTAGTTTATTTTGAGAGTGCTCAGCGTAAAGTTCCTGTGCATTATGCTAAAAGACAGTTTGGCTCTGGAATGATGCCGGGGCAAAGCATTCATATGCCGTTCAAGCTAAATATGGCAGGTGTTATTCCTCCTATTTTTGCTTCCAGTATCATTTTATTTCCATCTACACTTTTAGGTTGGTTTGGTTCAAATAGTACGAATTCTGTTCTTCATAAGGTTGCTGCAATGCTGCAACACGGACATCCTTTGTATATTGTATTATTTGCCACAACTATCATCTTTTTCTGCTATTTCTATACTGCTTTAGTATTTAGCCCTAAAGAGATGGCTGAAAATTTGAAGAAGAGTGGTGCATTTGTGCCGGGTATTCGCCCAGGTGAGCAAACCTCTAGATATTTGGAAAAAGTGGTACTAAGACTGACATTGTTTGGTGCTTTGTACATTACTACAATCTGTCTGATACCTGAATTTTTAACGACGGCATTGAAGGTTCCTTTCTATTTAGGTGGAACATCTTTGCTTATTTTGGTTGTCGTTACAATGGATTTTAGGACACAAATCAATTCATATCGAATGAGTAGTCAGTATGAAGACTTGATGAGTCGTCCAGATATGAAATCTTTGTCACGTAAGTAGGCTTATGGCTAAAGAAGATACCATACAGATGCAGGGCGAAATCCTTGAGACTTTGCCCAATGCAACATTTAAAGTAAAACTGGAAAATGATCATGTAGTACTTGGTCATATATCTGGAAAAATGCGAATGCACTATATTCGTATTTCTCCAGGTGATAAGGTAACAGTTGAATTAACTCCTTATGATTTAACCCGTGCTCGGATTGTTTTCCGAGCAAGATAAACGATAAAAGGAAATAAAATGCGTGTACAACCTTCTGTAAAGAAAATTTGTCGCAATTGCAAGATTATTCGTCGTAATCGTGTAGTTCGCGTAATTTGTACTGACCCACGTCACAAACAACGTCAAGGTTAAGAAGCTAGTTTTCTTAACTATTGATTTTGTGGTATAGTGACATACTTTGCCCTAAAAAGGAAAAAATATGGCTCGTATTGCAGGGGTAAATATCCCTAATAATGCCCATATCGTAATTGGCCTTCAGGCTATTTATGGTATTGGTGCGACTCGTGCTAAATTGATTTGTGAGGCAGCAAATATTGCTCCTACTACTAAAGCAAAAGATTTGGACGAGGCTCAATTAGACGCTTTGCGTGAGCAAGTTGCTAAATATGAAGTTGAAGGTGATTTGCGTCGTGAAGTAACGATGAGCATTAAACGACTGATGGATATGGGTTGCTATCGTGGCTTCCGTCATCGTCGTGGCTTGCCTTGTCGTGGTCAACGCACTCGCACAAATGCCCGTACCCGTAAAGGTCCGCGCAAAGCGATTGCCGGTAAGAAATAAATTTTAAGGAATTTGATTAATGGCTAAAGCAAACACAGCTTCGCGTGTACGTAAAAAAGTACGTAAAACCGTAAGCGAGGGTATTGTGCACGTTCATGCATCTTTCAACAATACCATCATTACAATCACTGACCGTCAAGGCAATGCATTGTCTTGGGCTACCTCTGGCGGCGCTGGTTTTAAAGGTTCTCGTAAAAGTACACCATTTGCAGCACAAGTTGCAGCAGAAGCAGCTGGTAAAGTTGCCCAAGAGTATGGCGTTAAAAATTTAGAAGTCCGCATTAAAGGCCCTGGCCCTGGTCGCGAATCTTCTGTACGTGCTTTAAACGCTCTTGGTTTCAAGATTACCAGCATTACTGACGTTACCCCGTTGCCTCATAACGGTTGCCGTCCGCCTAAAAAACGTCGTATTTAATATTGGAGTGATTTAAAACATGGCACGTTATATTGGCCCTAAATGTAAATTAGCACGTCGCGAAGGTACGGATCTGTTTTTGAAGAGTGCACGTCGCTCTTTAGATTCAAAATGTAAAATGGATTCTGCACCTGGTCAGCACGGTGCGAAAAAACCACGTTTGTCAGACTACGGTTTGCAATTGCGTGAAAAACAAAAAATCCGTCGTATTTATGGCGTGTTAGAACGCCAATTCCGTCGTTACTTTGCGGAAGCTGATCGTCGTAAAGGTTCTACCGGTGAATTGCTGTTGCAATTGCTGGAGTCCCGTTTGGACAATGTCGTTTATCGTATGGGTTTTGGCTCTACCCGCGCTGAAGCACGTCAATTGGTTTCTCATAAAGCTATCGTTGTAAACGGTCAGGTTGTTAATATCCCTTCTTTCCAAGTTAAAGCAGGCGATGTTGTAGCTGTTCGTGAAAAAGCTAAGAAACAAGTACGTATCCAAGAGGCATTGAGCTTGGCTACTCAAATTGGCTTGCCAAGCTGGGTATCTGTTGATGCCGACAAATTGGAAGGTGTATTCAAAAATATGCCGGATCGCTCAGAATTGTCTGGCGATATTAATGAACAGCTGGTGGTAGAGTTCTACTCTAAATAATGCTAGCTCAATGAGGGACAGTTAAATGCAAAATAGCACAACCGAATTTTTGAAACCTCGTCAAATCGATGTAGATACCTTGTCTTCTACTCGAGCTAAGGTGTCTATGCAGCCATTTGAGCGTGGTTTTGGTCATACTTTAGGTAATGCTTTGCGTCGTATCTTACTGTCATCCATGAATGGCTTTGCCCCAACTGAAGTAGTTATTTCTGGCGTATTGCACGAATACTCTACTATTGATGGTGTTCAGGAGGATGTTGTTGACGTTCTCTTGAACATCAAAGGTATCGTATTTAAGCTTCACGGTCGTAATCAAGTTCAGTTGACTTTGAAAAAAGCAGGTGCCGGTGCTGTTGTAGCTGGTGATATTGATTTGCCACACGATGTGGAAATCATCAATCCTGAACATGTTATTTGCCACTTGTCCGACAATGGTCAAATCGACATGGAAATTAAAGTAGAGCAAGGTCGTGGTTATCAATCTGTTTCAGGTCGTCGCGTATTGCGTGATGAGAATAAACAGATTGGTGCGATTCAGTTGGATGCGAGCTTTTCGCCCATCAGTCGTGTTAGCTTTGAAGTTGAACCTGCACGCGTAGAGCAACGCACGGATTTGGATAAATTGGTTTTGGATATTGAAACCAATGGTTCTATTGATCCAGAAGAAGCTGTACGTAGTGCCGCACGTATCTTAATTGACCAAATGTCTATTTTTGCAGATCTGCAAGGTACTCCGGTTGAAGAGGTTGAAGAAAAAGCGCCTCCTATCGATCCTATCTTGCTGCGTCCTGTAGATGATTTGGAATTAACCGTACGTTCAGCTAATTGTCTGAAAGCTGAAGATATTTACTATATTGGCGATTTGATTCAACGTACTGAAACCGAGCTTCTCAAGACCCCTAATTTGGGTCGTAAATCTTTGAATGAGATCAAAGAAGTGTTGGCCTCTAAAGGTCTGACATTAGGTTCCAAATTAGAAGCTTGGCCGCCTGTAGGCTTAGAAAAGCCGTAAGTTTGAAGATTAAAGGATAATGACATGCGTCATCGTAATGGCAACCGCAAATTAAACCGTACTAGCAGCCACCGTGCTGCGATGCTGCGCAATATGGCGAATTCCTTGTTGACTCACGAAACCATCGTGACAACTTTGCCTAAAGCAAAAGAATTGCGCCGCGTAGTTGAGCCCTTGATTACCTTGGGTAAAAAACCTTCTTTGGCAAACCGTCGTTTGGCTTTTGACCGCACTCGCGATCGTGATGTTGTAGTTAAATTGTTTGACGAATTGGGTCCACGCTTTGCTGCTCGTAACGGCGGCTATGTTCGTGTACTGAAATACGGTTTCCGTAAAGGCGACAATGCTCCTTTGGCATTGGTTGAATTGGTTGATAAAGCAGCTGATTCTGCTGAATAAGCACATTAATATGAAAGCACTACCTGTTTAGGTGGTGCTTTTTTATTTGGATGGCCCCTTTCTCATTTCGCAGTGCTACAATAAGACCGCCGAAACTGGGCTTTTTTCTTGTGTTGTAGCTCCCTTTCTCATTTCGCAGTGCTACAATACAATGTTCATGTGCTGCGTTTGCGATGGTGTTGTAGCTCCCTTTCTCATTTCGCAGTGCTACAATTGTAGCTTGGGTGCAGGTGGCTTAACTTGTGTTGTAGCTCCCTTTCTCATTTCGCAGTGCTACAATATGAAGCCGGAGATTGAGGCGGATTTGCAAGTTGTAGCTCCCTTTCTCATTTCGCAGTGCTACAATACTTCGATGGGAAATCCTTATTCTATAAGGGTTTCCCGTTTTATTTTGTCTAATAAAATGAGCTTAAAATAATAATAGTTGGTCGGAATTTACCCTTTTTTCTTGGGTTTTCAGCTCTCCCAACAGCAGTTTCATGGTGGCATATTGCTTTTCTGTTACTTCCAAACAGCGGATTGAGCCTTCTTGCGGTAGGTTTGCACATAGCCTATTGTGGTGTTTTTGCAACGAATCTCGACCTTTGACAATACGGCTGTATACAGAAAGTTGGAGCATTTGGTATCCATCTTTTAATAGAAACTGGCGGAATTGATTGGCAGCTTTGCGCTTGGCCGCTGTGGTAACCGGTAGGTCGAAGAAGACGATAATCCTCATAAATTTGGCCTCACTCATATTGGTATTCTTTTAATGGCAAGATTTCAGGCAGCTTCAGCTGTTTGGCATTTTTGTTAGTTACGCTGACTTGAAATGAAGAAATCATTTTGTCGATGGCAGCCAAGGTGCTGAAATGTTGCCGTTCGATGCAGATTTGACAGTGAAGGGTCTTGATAAGGTTTTGTTTGATGTTAGGGGTCAGATCAGTTTTCAGACAGCCTTGTTCATGCAAATGTATAACGACCAGGTCGGCCAATGGGCGTAAGGGCTCGATAAAGTCATCGGCAAGATTGAATGGATTCAATTCGCTTCTATGAAACAAGCCTAATGCAGGCAACCAGCCATATAAGGTCAGGGCGCGTGCAACTGCTGCACGGAGCACGGCGTAGGTGTAGTTCAATGCGGTATTGACGGCGTTGTTGTCATTACGGGTAAATTTTTCCCCAAAGAGGGCTTGGAAGTAGAGGGCGGCAGCTTGGGCTTCACGGTTTCCTGTATCGCCTGAACGGACTTCAGATGCCAAAGTGCGCAGCCGTTTGGCTGCAAGATCATTGCCTGTTTCGTCTGCGACAAATGCTTGATTCAGGATTTTTTGACGGACGATATGTTGCCAGAGTTGCTTTTTTAAGGGTTCGCTTATATTCAGCTGCAGCTTGAGGATTTTAAGTTGGCGGTGATATTGGGCATAAGGCAGCCATTGTCCGCAGGGGAGGAACTGCTCGTCGCAGGTCAGCAGGGTTGAGCCATGCTCGGCTAAGGCTGATAGGAGCGGGGCAGTAATCAGGGTTTCGCGGTTTTCGATGATGATAACGGCGATGTCTTCTAATGGTACGGTATGGGACTCGCCGTTTTGTTGAATCAGCAGTTGCCGGCATTGCAAGGATAGTTTGCCGCCATTTTGAATGAGCAGGCTGCGCCAAGTCATGTTTTTCCCCTTATTTTGATATAAAAAATCCCTGCTTCAGGCCGTCTGAAACAGGGATAGATTAATTTAGCGGACAGGCGGGCGTTTTTTCAGACGGCATGGTCTGATTTCTTTGCCCAGTTCATCGATTTGGTATTTTTGCATCAATACAAGATTTTGGGTACTAATACGGAATTGCTGTTCTTTAGAGCCTTTATCATGCCAAGCTAAATAGAATCGTCCATTAGAGCTATCACAGTTGATATAGTAGGCGAATTCTACTTTAGATTTTTCATCTTTCTGAAAAGCAATCAGATCATACTTATGCAAGCTAAAACAGAATGTATAGCTATCATCAATCCGGTATCCTTTACAATCAATATCGGGAAGAATGTTTTCAGCAACCTGCCAAGCATAGATGGGAACAATAAAATACTGATTTTTTCCTTTCTTATCCACTTTACAGAACACATCAACACGTACCATGTCTCCATTATCTGCAATGGTATAAGCATTTTTTTTGTTTAATAAGACTCCGCTCTCTTGGGTTTTTTCGACCCTCACAGCTTTAACCAGTTGTCCCCCCTTTTTATAAAACGGATTGTCCTTAGGGTCAAATGCTTGTTTAGCATTACCTCCATATGCCCCTAAACGTGCCTTAAGAGCCTCATATAATTCAATCTCCCTACCATTTTTATAATTAACCATATTTTCAAGGTCGGCCAACTTGATTTCGGTTAACCATACTCGTTTAACACTAATTTTTTCATTATGTTTAACAAATCGTTTAGCAGATCTCAAAGTATCTTTATGTGCACCGCTCATCTTCCGATTGGGCGCGCGTGAAACAAACAGTGGCGTAACGTATTCGTGTACGGCTTCGGGACGAGAGGATAATTTTTCTGCGAGCAGGGTACGCAGTTTTTCGGGGGTATCCGCTTCTTCAAATTCGGGTTTGCCGTCCGGTTTGCCGAAGACGCGAATCATGACTTCTTGTGCGAAAAATTCCCAAGGTTGCGGGAAATGTGCTTTTTGATGCAGCACTTCTCCTGTTTCTTTATCTATGGTTTTACCGTCAAACGCGTTCATCTCTTTATAGCGTACAAAACGGGTAATTTTCTGCTGCATGGCAACGGTCGAGCAAGCAACGACGACGGCGTCCAAGGCGTGATGGCGGTCGTTTCCCGCACGCACTTTGCGTAATCCCCAAAAGCCGCGCAACAGATTGGTAATTTGTCCATTGGATGCAAAGATACGTCTTTTACCTTTACCTGTCAGCCGCATACGGTCGGCAATAAATTGGCACAGGAAACGGTTGACGTAGCGCGTATCGTTCAGATTGCGTTTTTTAAAGCTGTCTTCGTCGAATTTTTGCAGCAGAATCCGTTGTTTTTTACTGCGAGGAAAACGGCTGGTTTCGACACGCGCTTTAAATTCCTGCCATTCGCGGCTGTTATCTTTGCCATTGAAGTATTCGTAAGGGGTTTGGTTGCCTTTGTTTTGGTTTTCGCTGCCCAATACCAGCACTTTATTGTTGAAACTGTCGTCCCATGTGCGCGAGAACGGCAGGGCATGGTCGATTTCGACATAGCCTATTTCGTTCAGACGGCCTAAGTTGATTTCTTTGCCCGAATACAGGCATTTGCCGTGTTGTTGCTTGTACAGGCGCAGTTTCAGAATATCTTTGGACTTGGGTTCGCCGATAAAATTGGGGAAATACTCTCGGAATTCAGTAGCGGATTTTTCACGGTCTTTACGGTTTTCTTCTTGGCGTTTTTCAATTTCTTTACGGTCTTTGAACGATTTACCCACTTCCCTTGCTGTTTCAATATGGATACGCGCAGGGGAGCCGTAACGCCGAACCACGCCGTTAATGACTTTTCTGGCTTGAGATAAGGCGCGCAAGACGACTGGGTTGCGGATTTCGTCGGCAGGGATGGGCGGCAGAACAGATTCTTTTTTAGTTGATTGCGGAGGATAAACTTTTCTCCAGGCAGTATCGTAGTCATCACCTTGTTCCATAAAAGGAAGGATATTTTTCAATGCTTCTAAAGATAAATTCACAGTGCATGTAAAATCAACATGATCACACAAAATATCAAGAATATCTTGATCTTCTTTTATCTTACCGGTCAAGAGGACTTTTCTTCTCTCATCATTTTTACAGATGGTAAAAACTGTTCCGATTTCATCTAGTAAATTATGATTGCTTGAAAGGCTCTGCCATTCTGTTTTTCTTCCATTCCCTTCTAAAGTTTCCTTAATTTTGTGCCAGAATTTCATTTCCATGAATTTCGTATCTTTTTCAATTTTATCTGATGATTTTATCTCCCCTTTTTTATCTTTTTTATGATATCCGATATTAAAAAGAGCATTGGGAGAAAGGGAGGTTAAGGCATTCCTTACTTGTTGATAGCTGACGGTCTTTAATTTATATGGAAGATCTATAAGTATTTGACGTTCTATTTCAGTTAATTTCCTAGTGCCAAATTCATCCGTTATCCTTAAATTAGCCAACTTGCTTAACCATATAAAACGTTCTGCGCTCCAACTATGTTTTGCTGCCCTAGATTTATTTTTTTCAAAAGTACATTTTCCTTGCATCCGCAGAATAGCACTTTCATCAGGAATGGAATCTCTTTGCGTCATCAGCAGGGTTTCAATACCTTCTTTAAGGCCGTCTGAAACATGAGGATTGCCAAATTCTTTTTGTTTTTCAAACAGTAAATTCAGCTCTGCCTGCAAATCTTTGCGGCTGAACGTATGCGAATAATCGCCGCGCTGGTTGCGGATATGGCCGCTTTCCTTTTCAAATTTATTTAAAGCCAATTCGGCCGGTGTGCGGAAATCGCCTGTCTGTAAGGCATGGGCATTGTCGGCTACGCCTTTAAGCAAAGCGCCAAGCTCCTTATCGGCAGTTTCGCCCTCGTTTTTTCTTTGCGACAAATAGCCGCGGTGTTTGATTAAATGCAACAAGACTGCCGACCACTCTAAAGGCGTCAGTTTGTGGTCTAATGCGGCTGCGCGAAGTTGCCACGGTGTATTCGGCAAGGATTTGATCAAGCTGTTTTCGTCAAAATCGGCGGCTTGTAATACGCCTTCGCGTTTCAATAGGCGGCGGGCCCGAAGCAGGCGATGGGCGCGACGGCGAGTCAGGCGGCGAACACTGCGTGCCAAGCGTCTTGCCGCTGCGAGAGAGTCACCTGTTTTCGGAACTTCTGCACACTCAAATACGCGCACGCCTAAATCAATCAGGCGGATGGGTTTTTCTTCTTCGTCAATTTCTACCATCGCCCAGCCGACGGATGCGATGCCGATATCGAGGCCGAGGATGTAGTTGATTGGGTTGGGTTTGAATGCAGCCATCAGTTTCTCCGTAATGTGATGTTTGGTAAGTATAAATATATCCTAGGTAAGTATTACTATGCAAATGAAATGCTTGACTGGGTGCCGATTTGGAATTAGAATTTGAATATATTGTTGCACTGCGAAATGAGAAACGTTGCTACAATAAGGCCGTCTGAAAAGATGTGCCGCAACGCTCTGCCCCTTAAGGCTTCTGCTTTAAGGGGCATCGTTTTGTCTAAATGGCAGGGATTAAAAAGGCCGAGACCTTTGCAAAAAAGCCCTTCCCCAACAG